>NZ_JACHVA010000092.1 GCF_014230055.1 Puniceicoccus vermicola
CAATGCGTTCGGTCTTCGTCCCGCAGCGCCCGCAGCGAACCCGACGGACACTCAACTCCAGACTTAACCGCTGATCCAACAGATCACAGTCGCGAATACGGCGCAGCGACTGGTCGTGAATCCTCCGGCAACTCTGCCCACAACCTCCACAGACCGGATCGTTTAGGGCCTCTAGGATGAACAACAAATGCCCTTTTCCCAGATGCTTGTGTTTATACAAAGTGTAGCCTTCCCAAAACAGGGAACATAGTACAGACTTCATGTTGAAGCGGTTTTGAAGTGATTGATGTTAGTGTAGTTACAACATCAGTTAACTTCGATTCCGCTTCTTTGCTACTTCTTTCCCGCCAATCGACGATGAACCTTATTTTTGAGGTGGATAGTAGCAATCTTCCGAAAGCAAAAGGGCAGAGATCTGAATGATCGTTGGAGTGCTGTCGATCGGGCTATTGTAAGGGTTTGGGGGATTGTGTAAGGTGAGACCCTTCGCCGGGAAATAACGGTGAGTCTTTCTCGGTAGGTTCTCCGAGCGAGAAACCATGGAGTCTCCCGACTCATTTCGATGCCATAATTTCTGTCTCCTTCAGAAGTCAGCGAGGATACACTCGCTCATTCGACCTTCTTATTTCGTAAACCACCGGAGAATTGCCTCGAATTGGGAGCAGGCCTGAGTGATGATACCGGCGGAGCTCAATCCTGAAACCCATCTTCTATGCAAAAGAACAATGCCCCCATTGCCCTGGTTGTCGGAATCATTCTGCTAATTTGCTCGATTCCGATTCGCTGGATGACCCTTCACAACGTAACGATCAGCACTCCTCGGATGCCGGACGGATTTCCCCAGATGCCGGGCCATTTCCCGTCCATGAGTGGCATGAGCTTTTCGGTCAATGGGCTCAATGGAAACATTACTTTGGGCGTCGAACTGCCAATCTGGCTGATTGTGGTTATTGGGGTCATTGGACTGGTTCTGCTCCTGTTGAACCAGTTCCGAGTGGCGGCAATTCCTCGCTGGGGCATTCTGCTTCCGCTTGGGATATCACTCGTCTATGTTCTCTATGGATTTGGGGTCATGATTATCTCAGACGAAGTCTCAATGGGCGCGGGAGTCTTCTTGGCTTTAGCTGGATTGGGGATCGGACTCTGGGCCGTATTGAAGACGAGAAGCGTTCCGGGGAACTGAGGCTCTATCGGGCTGAGGGGCTCAGGTAGAAGACGGAGCTCTGTCTTCCGAATTCGATTTGGAAAGATTTTTAGGATAGCTGGGATTCGGTTGAGATAGGTCCCTCAAATTTCGACTCTCATCTCTCCCGTTCTCGCATGACTTTAGTCGTGCGATTCATTCGGCTAAAATCCCACCCACACTAAAGCGTGCTTTCTGCATCGCTGAAACCTTTCAACCACGCAAAGGCGATAAGCCGTTTCGGCCGAATGACTAAAGTCAATCGGGAACGGGAGGTATGCTCACTGAGGACACATCTTGTCCGGAGAATGCGCTTCGGAGGATAACTTTTTCACAGCGACTTTTCGCCACTTGCCGGGAACGATTTTTTTCCTTTCGATTTGATTGATGGCAGCCCTACCATTTTCTCAAATTTCACGTATGGTGTGCCCCTTACTCTTCTTGTGAAGCGAATTGCGCTAATTTTCATCGGGGCGACGTTAGTCCTCCTCCTGGGACTGCTATTGCTCCTGGGCACCAGCGCGTACTGGCTTCCTTGGGCGGCTCCCCGTTTATTGGGAATCGCCGAGATTGAGGTGGATTCGGCGAGTCGGGGCGAGAAGGGCGATTTGGTCCTCCGCGGGATCCATTACCAAAACCCTAGCATGGAGGTGGGCCTAGCTGAACTGCGAACTCCCATGCCTCTACCTTGGCTCTGGCACGGATTACGTCGGCGTCCGGAAAAAGCTGGTGAAATTCGATTGGAGGATCTTTCGGTGCAACTCTGGGAGTCTCCTCCTGCTGAAAAATCAGACGACCCGGCTCCAGGGCCGGAAGCGGTTTTCCACAACGTCCATAAGGGCCTCGAGCTTGCAGAGCGTTGGCTGCCGCCGGTTTGGCTGGAAAAGTTTACCCTGTCGATCCAGGAAGAGTCCGAACCCTTCATCGTCTCGGCAACCTCCTTCCGAGGTGGGGTTTTTGAGCTGAGTACCGCGCCCCGTGGAGACCTTCCCGATCTACAACTCCATGCGGAACTTCCTGCCAACCGTCAGTGGAATCTAAAAACAGAGGTCGATGATTGGAATTTGACGCTTCAGGCAGATTTCGAGGCGAACTCCGAGAATCCTCAATTAAAAGGGAAAATCGTGCGCGAAAAAGGCGAGGGAGCTTTCTTGGTAGAATGGAAATCAGAAAAATGGCTGCCTACGACGACCGCTCTGAATGTTGAGTCCCTCGAGATTCCGAAAGGAATTGAAGCTTTGCCACCGGATCTGGATCCGCTCATCATTGAATCTCTTCAGCTCGACTGGGATGGCTCGGGTTATGATCTCAAAACATCGATGCGAGCGGGAGTCGCGAAGGAAAAACTGACGGTAGATCTTTCGCTCGAAGGGGATCTGAAACAGCTTGAGCTCCAGACATTTCAAGTAAATGGAAGCTGGGTCCATCTCAACCTCGGGGAGCCAGCTCGCGTCAATCTGGAAACCCTGCAGTCGGAGGCTCCATTTGAATTCGTCGCATCGGCTGACCTCAGTGGACAAAATTATTATCCGGCAACGGGGAAGATTCTGGGCTCTCTCGAGGCCAATTTTGTTCCCGGAGGGAATTCTCCATTACACTTCTCGATGGGGGGAGAGGATCTCGCGGCAGATGGCCATTTGCTGGGATCAGTGGATGTCGTGGGTTCACTGGAATTTCCGGTCGTGCGAATCGAATCTCTCCGGGCAACCCTTCCTAAGGGGAGTATGGCCGAGATAATGGGGACCGCTAATTTGGAGGAAAAAGTTCTCTCTTTCGAAGCCAATGCCAATCTCCAAGCGGATGATCTGGAAGCACTGGCTGGGATCGAAACGGGAATCGAAGGACCGGTGCGTTTTGAGGGAGAAGTTGCAGGCCCGTGGACTCAACTTCAGCACGAAGGGACCCTGCAGGTCGGCCAGTTTACCCAGCCGAGTTTGAAACCTCTCGATCTCTCGGTGGATTGGGAAGGTGTCGGAGCCGACCGAATCATCGCTCATCTGAAAGTCGCCGCCGAGGACGAAGACGTAGAGCTTTTAACCGCCTGGGAACGGACGGGGCAGGTCCTCTCTGGCCAACTCCACACACTGACCTGGAGGCAGAAACGGGAGACCTTCTTAGAATTACAGAATCCGGCAGAGATCCGACTCGATTTGGGTAAGGTGGACCAACTGCCTTGGAAAGGTTTGGAGGTTGGACAAATTCTTCTCAGTGGGGAGGAACGAAAATTAGGATTGCTGTGGCATCCACCGATGAAAGGAACCGTCGAAATCTCGGGCTTGTACGCGAGCGACCTTTCCGGTTGGCTTTCTCCCGAAACCGTTCTGCCAGTGGTGTCCGTGGACACGGTTTCCCTCCAAGTCGAAGAATTTGAACCCGTATTGGTTGGAAGTGCAGTCGTGAAAGCGGGTTGGCGTGATAATCCCCAAAGTTCCTTGGTGTCCGCTCGTCTTCAGGCACGATTGGATAAGTCGGGGATTAATTTGGAAGAATTGGACGCCTCTTACGGAAACACTCCGTTAGTCGAAGGAAAATTGACTGTCCCGATTGTTTTGAATCCTTGGGCTCTGACCCATCCAGAACCCTCCGCCGAGGATGATCGATCAGCGGAAGACTCCTCGGCCGCGCGCGACGGGAGCAAAAAGTCCGAGCCATTTTTGAGAGTCTTATCCTCCGGCGAGATGAGTGGCTCAATTGCAGGAAAATGGAGCCCCGAACTGCAGGAATTGATTCAAGAGTGGGGAGGGCCTCGTCTCGAAGGCGGTGAAATCGAGTTGAAGGTCGCCGGATCCGTCGAAAAACCGCAAGTTCACCTTTCCCTGGATCTCGACTCGATCGACCTGGAGAAAGAGTGGGTGGGGGATGATTTCCCGCAGGTGAGGAAACTCGGACTGGAACTCGTCATCAACGAGGAAAAGATTCTTCTCAATCAGGGAGTCCTCGAACTGCGGGATTCAGGGATTGGCATCAACGCTGAATTGCCCTTCCCGGTCGTCCTCGAGGAATTGCAGAAAGAAGAAAACCTGGATGCCTTGAAGATTCTTTCGAGCACCCGCGCGGATGTGAAATTGAAGAATTGGGATGCTTCGGTATGGAAGGATCGACTACCGATTCTTTTCCGACCCCAAGGAAAAATCACCGGAACGGTAGGGATTGATCCAGGTCTCAAAATGCGAGGGGAGGTGGACATCACGGGCTTTGCGATTCGGCCCACACTCTATTCTTCTCCCGTGGATGATATTCACGCGACACTCGAATTCGAGGGGCGGCAAGTCGTGCTGAAAGATGCCGGAGCCTCATTTGGCGGAGGAGGGGTTACGACGAGTGGGACGGTTCATTTCGATGAGTGGATGGATCCATGGTTCGAATTTAAGATCAGCGGAGAAAATGTCCCGGTTGCCCGCACCACGGACATGATTATTCGAACTGATTTGGATCTAACTCTGGCTCAACAGAAGGACGAGCGTACGCCGCTACTGAAGGGAGATCTAAATCTTCGAAATAGTACCTTTCTCATCAACATCGATCCGTTTTCGCCGAACATCGAAAGTGGTCCCGGCAATAGCCCTCCCTATTTTTCCGTGGACGCTGATCCATTTTCGAAGTGGCGTTTGAATCTGACGATTGAAGGACAGGATTTCCTCCGCGTAAGGAGCTCTATCTTTTCAACGGAGTTGTCAGCCGCGCTTCGCCTGACCCGTACTCTTGGGGACCCGTTGCTCCTGGGATCGGTGCGCGCGACCAGTGGCAGTGTTCGGTTTCCCGGGATTAGCATGAGGATCGAATCGTTTGAAGCGTTCATCACTCCCGACGAACCGAATCTCTTGCAACTCGAAGCGGATGCCGTTGGTCAAAATCGTCGCTACGTTGTCGGCATGAACGTATCGGGCTCTTCCGATTCGCCTCAGATTCAATTCACCTCTACCCCGACGTTGAGCAATGCGCAAATCGTCCGACTGTTGGCCACAGGTTCTTTAGATGGGGGAGGAGCCGGAGCGATCGGACTCTATCTGGGGCAAGTACTGCTCGGACCAGGTTCGGGGGAGGATACGCTTGCCGATCGTTTCAGTGTCGAGATCGGACAAGAGGTGACGGAGAACGGTCGATCGACGGTGGACGTGACCTATCGCATCAATGACCTATGGTCGATTGAAGGGGAGTATGACCGCTATGACACATACAATTTGAATCTCGTACGAATCCTCCTTGAGCGCTAGGAATCCAGTTCGAATTATCCTACGACGACGGATCTGGTTCTTCTGGATCGGACTGCTTTTGGCTGCTTGTCCGGTTGTCGCTCAAGAGAATATTAAAGTGAAAGGAATGGGCCTCTTTTCCGACATGCGGTTGAAGAGTCGACTTTCATTTCTCCATGGATTTTCGAAAAAAGAGGTTGTGGAGCTCGATGCGGCGCTTCTGGAGGACTCCGCCTTCATTCTCCTTGAGCAGGTAAAATTAACCGGCCACTTGCGCCCAAATGTCGTCGGCCGGATGAAAACTTCGGAGGGAGAAGTTTCCTACACCTGGACTCACCCCTACACGGTCGTTCTCCCGGCTAATTTCGAAGCCGAGAGTGTGGTTTACCAGATCCAGCCGCGGGTTCTCTATTTTTACGACAATGTTGATGTAAAGGGAGTCGAAGTCATTCCAGAAGACGAAGTCCGTCGTTATTTTATACCCACGGGGACACTGTTCGTTCAAAAAAGCGACCGTGCTTTTACGCCCAATAATCTCAACGACCGGATTGGGCGCTTGTTGAATCAGTTGAATAGTCTCGGACACCAGGATGCCCGTGTCACGAACCGAGAGGTGAAAATGAATGACAAGACGGGCGCGGTTCAGGTCACCCTGGAGATCGACGAAGGTCCGTTGTATAAGGTCAAGTCCTACGAAGAGATTATTTATCAGGATGATAAGGTCGTTGAAAAATCGACCCATACTCTGGAGGATACAGTCGATAATCTGGACTGGCTGAGAGACGTTCGCCAAGGCCTCTCCAACGCGGCCTATCGTAAAGGATTTCCGGATGTCAAAGTCACCTCCGAAATTACCGAAGAAGGGCAGGAAAACGATGGGGTTGTTGAACGGGACTATCTTTTCAAAGTCGAACTAGGGGAGAAAGCCACAATTCGAAATATCGTCTTCACTGGCGATCCCGACGTAAAGGACACTATTCTTCGAAGACAAACGGATCTTCAAAGCGGAGAGTTGTTGAACTTTCTTCAAGTATCGGAAGGGCGTCGAAAATTGATGGCCCTCGGTGTCTTCGACGAAGTGAACCTGAGTTTGAGTGCACCGGACGAATCGGGTCAGCGGGATGTGATCTATGAAATAACCCCCGGTCTTCGGGAGCAGCTGAGTCTTCTCGCCGGCTGGGGGAGTTACGAGTTGGCGAGAGTTGGAGTTCATTGGCAGTTGAACAATCCATTCCATCGAGCACACCGAATCGATCTCGAAGCAAAGCAAAGTTTTAAGGCAACCTCGGTTCGAGGGACCTACAGTATCCCGCAAATCTTCGGAACCGATGTGACCGCTTTCAGTCAAGGAGGCTACCTCTACCGCCAGGAAATTTCCTTTGACCGTGAAGTGGCCGGAATCTCCGTGGGGGGGACGGTCAATCCCGACTTTCTCAACGGCTTGACCACCGGTTTGGAGTACGGCTTTGAAAGCCAGCGTTCAATTCGTTTCGGGAACCAATCCTTCGATTCCCGAGACAATGCCATCGTTGCCAGCATCAAGGGCCAAGCCACCCTGGATCGATTGGACAATGCTCTCTTTCCCACGCGCGGTTACCAGATAGCTGGGACATCCAAGACTGCCAGTGATTTCCTCGGCGGTAACGTCGATTTTGAAAAAGTGGAACTCGGAGCGGCCTACCATCATCCCTTGACCGATGCTCTGATTTTCCATGTCGCCCTCCGATACGGAGGCATCTTTTCCTGGAAAGAGGATTCTGAGAACATCCCTTTCTCGGAACGCTTTTTCCTCGGAGGGGAGAACTCGGTCCGTGGATATAAATACGGGGAAGCCGCCCCCATTGATTCCCAAGGGGAGCTGATCGGAGGCCAGACCTACATCCTTGGAAATATCGAATTGGAGCAGCGAGTAGTCGGGAATTTTGCCCTCGTGGTTTTCTACGACGCAACGACGATTTCCGCCAACAGCATGGTGATCGAAGACGGCGTCTACCTCGACTCGATTGGTGCAGGGATCAATTACCAGACCTTCGTCGGGCCCGTGCGTTTGGAATACGGATACAACCTGCACCGCCGCCCAACCGATCCCGCAGGAACTCTGCTGTTCTCTTTCGGGTTTCCGTTTTGAGTCATTCGGGTCGACCGAGGTCGTCATGGGAGATTGGACGGCAATGCATCCAACCACGCTTTCCCCCGTGGTCTGGGGGCTCGCCCCCGGATCCGAATGCCGCTCGGGGTAGCGGATAACACCAAAACTTTCCCGGCCGATACGAAACCTTCGAAAATTTAGTCTCGCAGTCACCAATCTGACGCAGCAGGAGATTGGATGGCAAGCCATCTAACCACGAAGGGAGTTTGACTTTGCTGATCCTCTTAGGGATCAATAATGAGATGAGCGGACCTTGGAGCTCCTGTTTTCTGGGTGTTTATAACGATAGCCTTCCGCATTGGGTGGTAGACTGCGGCTGTTATGCGGTGACTTTACGTTGCCAGGGTTCTCTTCCGATATCTACTAAAGAACGTCTCAGGGAAATCAGCGACACACTCCGACAGATTGATCCGGCCTCGGACGAGGCGAAAGCATCCCACCGCCGCCATTTCGCCATTCTCGAACAGGCGTTGGACCGGGCCGAGGGATTCTGTCCCTTCACCGACCGAGATGGGGCGAGGGCGATGATGGAATTTCTCGATCTCTATGACTCGGAGGGATTGTCGTTCGACCACTGGATCATCATGCCGAATCACCTGCATTTGGTCACAGCTCCTCTGCGATGCAGTTCGATCAATGATTTCCGCACAGCCTGGAGCCGATTCAAAAGTCGCAGCGCTCGTGCGGTGAATCGCGCCATTGGCCGGGAAGGGCAGTTCTGGCAATCCTCGTGGTATGATCGATGGATAAGGGGCCCGGAGGAACACCAAAAGTGGCTGACCTATTTGATGGAAAATCCGGTGAAAGCCGGACTCTGCCGACGAGCCGAGGATTACCCGTATCGAATGTAGTCGTGAGGGGATAAAGTTACTAGTCCGCAGTGGGGGAGATTGGACGGCAAGCCATCCAACCACGCTTTTCCCCCGTGGTCCGGGGGCTTGCCCCCAGACTCGAATGTCGCTCGGGGTAGTGGATGTCGCCAAAACTTTCCCGGCCGATTAAAAAACCTTCGAAAAGTTTGTTCCCGCGGTCACCAATCTGACGTAGGAGGAGATTGGACGGCAAGCCATCCAACCACGCTTTCCCCCCGTGGTCCGGGGGCTTGCCCCCAGATCCGAATGTCGCTCGGGATCGCGGATGCCGCTTTTTCGTGTGATTACGATTTCGATGACACAAGGGGTAAATTTGACTTCCGATTCCTCCCGAAGTTTCCAGTGGGTCTGCGGGGGTGGAGTCTTGCCGTATACGACTGCCCCGGCACTCGATCACATCTACACAAGGTACATTCCATCAATTAGACCTTAGAGAAAGCCTGATTGAGGATAGACTACCGCTAATTACTCGCGTAGGCCGCGGGCTACGGCTTCCGCGATCGCCTTCTGCGTATCTTCCTCCCAGTCGTAGGGGATCTCTTTCCCTCCGGTCAGCGCCGAGTAGATGCCGAAATAGCGCTGGGTCAGTTCTAGACGCAACTCTTTCGGGGCTTCGGGAAGATTTTCGTCCTTGTAGGGGTCACAGCGATCGGCGTACCAGAGACGGAGAAATTCTTTATCCGCACTTTCAGGTTCTTCGCCGCGAGAGATGCGTCCGGGGAGAGAGGCGGCTTTCCAGAAACGGCTGGAATCGGGAGTGTGAATTTCGTCAATGAGGATGAGATTTCCGCTCTCGTCGATTCCCATTTCATACTTGGTATCAGCGAGAATGTAACCGGCGTCTTCGGCCACTTTTGAGCCGAATTTGAAAAGGGCGAGCGCCGCCGCCGAGGCTTGTTCCCAGACCTGTTCGGTCAAGAGGCCACGAGATACGGCTTCCGCTCCGGAGAGCGGTTCGTCGTGCTCATCATCCTTGGTTGTCGGAGTGAGAATAGGTTCAGGGAGCTTGTCGTTCTTGCGGAGCCCTTCGGGAATCTCGTTCCCGCAGTACTTGCGTACCCCTTTTTTGTAATGGGTCCAGAGGGAGGTCGAGGTCGATCCCGTCATATAGCCCCGAACGACAAACTCCACTGGCACGGTCTTGCAGCTTTTCGCGATCAGAACGTTTGGGTGGGGGATATCGATCAAATGGTTGTCGATGATGTGTCGGGTCTCCGAAAACCACCAAGCGCTCAACAAGTTGAGAATACGGCCCTTAAGTGGGATCGTGGTGATCGAGCGATCGAATGCACTGAGCCGGTCCGTGGATACGAGGGCAATTCGATCCTTTCCGGTATAAATGTCTCGTACTTTCCCAACCTTCTTGGGGACGGAGGCGTTCGACTCCTCCAAGACGTCGCGCAAGAGACGGGAAATGTGAGAATCAAGTTCCGAGAAACGCATGGCTATCCTCTCCTTCAGCTGGGAAGTTCAGAGCGCTCGCAGACCTTGTCGGCCACCGGATTGTGGAAGATGTGGGTCGAAACGATCTGTGGCAACAGTTTTTGCCGGGCTTCCATCGATTCAAACTTCAAAATCCAAGCCACAGAATACCCCAACTTTTGAGGATAGGATAAGTGGAAACGGTGGTGAAGAGTCTCCAGAATGCGACGGCCGCGCAGATCATCCCGGGGAGTGACCCGGAGAACGGCCGTGGTCGAAGGATCACCCACCGGACTATTGTTTACAAACTCCTTGTTGCTGTTGAACAGCTCACCAGTCTCGGCGATTTCCTTCTGCCAATTATCGGGGAGGTTGTCGCCTTCGATCTCCCAGAGAATACGTCTCTCGACCGTGACCGAAAATCCCATGCGCTTTAATCCCTGCTCGACGGATTTCGCGGTGGTATCGGTGATAATCAGAGAAATCGGGAGAATCTCGTTGCCGTCGCTGGTCTGGCAATTGTCGATCTCTTCCTTCCCGATTTGAAAGGTCAATTCTGCAGCTTCTGTAGTCGCACGGGTTTCCATGGCTTCCCGCATTGAGGAGAAGATGGCATCTCCGCCGGGCGTCCGTTCCGGGTGGGGCATCATGGCCATGATGTTTCCGGCCGGATTCGTCACGGCTGCCAGGCTTGCTGCAGATCCGTTTGGATTAATGGGAAAGTGTGAATCTACGGTGCCGTCCGAACTGCAATACTGGAAGGCTCCCTGACCGTTGGCGAGAAGCTCTTCAAGGAGTTCTGGCGGGGCCAGAAAACGTCCTTCGGCGTGGGCGAAAGGAATATGGATTCGGTCGCCTTTCTTGAGATGGCGAGTGAAAGCGGTCCGCTCAGGAGCGAGGGCGCTGCGAAGGTAGCACCAATCGTTGAAAAAACCGGATCCGAGGAGGTGGTCGCCCACCTGGCGGCGGTTCGGTGCGAGCGCCATACCGGGGCGACGACCTTTGAGCCCCGGCACGAGACCACTCTCGACCAGAACTTGGGCGCCATTGCAAATTCCCAGAACCGGCTTCCCGAGGTCGGCTTGGGCCGCTACGGTTTCAAGAACCGGATCAAGGGAAGCAAGAACGCCCGCACGCGATCGGTCTTCGTAGGAAAATCCTCCGACGATGAAAAATCCGTCGAAATCCGCCAACTCCGATGGATCCCGATTCCAGAGAAACTCCTCCGGTTGCATTCCGTTGCGCCGGATGGCCGCTGCGGATTCTGCTTCGCAGTTGCTTCCCGGAAATTGAACGATGGCGACTCGCTTCTTGTCTTGGCTCATTTTAAAAGAACTTTTCGGTCACCTTCGATGACGGATCCGATGCGGTAGGCACTGCCGCCGATGCTTCGAATCGTTTCGAGGGCCTTCTCGGCTTCTGCTTCCGGCACGACGGCCACGAGGCCGATTCCCATATTGAAGGTGCGGAACATTTCCATCTCTTCGACTTCACCGGCATCGGCAATAACGGAGAAAACGGGAAGACCGGGCCAAGTGCCTTTTTCCACTTCGACGGAAGTTCCTTCGGGGAGGATTCTCGGAATATTTTCCAGGAAGCCACCTCCAGTGATGTGGGAGAGACCCTTGATCTTCACGCCTCCAGCGATCCAAGCGTCGATGGGCTTGCGGTAATTCAGGTGAGGGCGGAGGAGGGCGTCGCCGACCGTTTCACCCAGCTCGTCTACATAGGTTTCCGTGGTCATTTTGGCGACCTCGAAGAACACTTTGCGAGCCAGCGAAAAACCGTTGGTGTGAAGCCCCGAAGAGGGCAGGGCGATCACCGCGTCGCCAACAGAGATGTCCGCCCCGTTGATGATCTTATCCTTGTCGACGAGTCCGGTCACGCAGCCGACAATGTCGTGCTCTCCGGCGAGGTAGGTGGAAGGCATTTCTGCCGTTTCCCCACCGACCAGGGCGATGCCATTCTCGCGGCAGTTTTCCACCATCCCGGATACGATCTCTTCGACGACTGCCGGATCGAGCTTTTCGTTGGCAATGTAGTCGAGGAAGGTCACTGGAGACGCTCCGTGGACGAGAATGTCGTTGGTCGTGGCGCTGACAACATCGATCCCGAGGTTGTAATACTTACCGGCCATCTTGGCCACGGAGACTTTCGTGCCCACGCCGTCGATACTCTGAATGAGGACCGGATTCGTGTAATTTTTCAGCGTCGGCCCGAGCTCGACCATCGAGCCGAAGGAACCGAGACCGGTCAGGACTTCGGGACCGAAGGTGGTCTTAACGAGGGGTCCAATGCGGTTAACAGCTTCGTTCCCAGCGTCGATGTCGACGCCGGAGGATTTGTAGTCGGTTTTGGCCATGTCTTTGTGGGCAGATGAATAAATTAAGAGTCGAGTTCGATGCGAAGACCGTTTTCCCAGGTCTCGCTGATTTCAGAAACGGAGAGATCCAAGGAGGTGCCGAGCTGGAACCGTTCTCCTCCGGTCATCCCGAGCTTGGTCAAGGGCACCTTGCGTTCCGCGCAGAGTTGTTCGAAGGCTTCGGCTTGGTCTTCGGAAACTTCGGCTACGTATCCGCCGAATTCACCGAAAAGGGCGGCCGCGTTGTCGATTAAATCGGCCCGGGAGAGGGAGAAGCCGATCCGATTGGCGATGGAACACTCGGCCAAGGCGACCAGCAGACCTCCATCGGAAACGTCGTGACAGGCAGTGATCTGCCCGGCCTCAATGGCCTGAACGATCGTCTGCGCGGTGGTTTCGATTTCCTTCAGTTCTGGAGCTGGGATCCTTGGCGATTCGAGCCCCTTTTGTTCAAGAAAGAGGGACCCTGCCAGCGTATCGCAAAATTCGCCGACGTGGTAGACGCGGTTTCCGGTGGATTGAAATCCAAAGGGCACGGCCTTCGAGGCATCGGGCATCCGTCCGAGGCAGGCAATCATTGGGCTCGGGGGAATCGGCTGCCCTTGCGATTCATTATAGAGGGAGACGTTCCCACCAATAATCGGAATCGGTGAATCCGGATGTTCGGTCAGGTGGAAGGATTTTGCGGTTTCGGCAACTCCACGCATCCCGGCAACGAAATCTCCCATTTGCTCTGGCTTTTCGGGATTGCCGTAGCAGAGGCAGTCGGTGAAAGCGACGGGACGTCCTCCAGTGGCCGAGACATTGCGATAGGATTCGACGACGGCCCAAGCCGCACCACGCTCCGAATCGCTCCGGTTGTGGCGGGGATTTTGATCCAGACTGATAACGGCGCCCGTTTCCCGGATCTCTTCCGGCCATTCCGGATCAACAAAAGGACGGAAAACACCCGCATCTCCACGACCCGCTTCGACTTGGGTCGCTCCCTGAACTTGCTTGTCGTACGATTCGAAGATCGGTTTCCGGGAAGAAATATTCGGATGAGCGAGAAGAGAAAGGAGGTCTTTGCCTAGATCTTCGATCGCGACCGAAGGTTCCGGAATGGGTGGATCCTTTGGAGTCGGAAGGACGTATTCACGATCGTAAACGATCCCCTTGGTCACTTCCGAGGCTTTGGCTTCGACGAGAGTTTCGCCATGCCAAGTGACGCGGTAAAGACCATCTTCGCGAATCCGACCGACCACAGAGGCCTTTGCCCCGTTCGAAACCTCAGGCAGGGCAAAGGTGGAATTGTAGTGTTCGAGGATCAGGTCTGTCAGGTCGTGGGGCACGGCCCACATGAAACGCTCCTGCGTCTCGGAACAGAGAATGACGTGGGGTGGAAGACCTTCCATGCCGACGTGAACTTTTTCCACTTCGACTTCCGCGCCATAGCCCGCCGAATCGGCGATTTCGACGCTGGCACAGGCGATCCCGCCAGCACCGAGATCCTTGAAGCCAACGCGGTCGATGTCGCCGCGCTCAATCAAAATCTTGTGAAGGGCGTAAGTAGCCTTGAGCAAATGACGCTCGAGGAAAGCATTGGGTTCCTGAACAGCGCCCTTGTTCTTTTCCTTCTCCTTTTCGTCCAATTCCCCGGACGCGAAGCTCGCTCCGCCGAAACCACTGTTGTCAGTAGGCTTCCCAACGAGGATCAAATCGTAGCCGTCCGCATTCTTGGGGGCGTAAGAGTGGAGGATCGCCTTTTCGGAGATGGCTCCGAGCGTCATCACTGTGACCAGGCAGTTGTCGTTGTAGCCCGGGTCAAAATAGACGTCTCCGCAGAGATTGGGGATGCCCAGAGGATTCCCGTATCCGGCGATACCGGCGACGACGCCTTCTTGGATCCACTTGCTCTTGGGCAACTTAATATCGCCAAAACGGAGTCCATCGCCAACGGCGACCACTTTGGCTCCCATGCAGCAAACATCCCGGACATTGCCCCCAACTCCAGTGGCAGCTCCTTCATAAGGAACGACTTGAGAAGGGTGGTTGTGCGACTCATGGCTGGCAGCCAGACCGTAGCGAACCCCATCCTTGTCGCGGGCGATTTCGACGATTCCGGCGTCCTCGGAGGGCCCGAGGATGACATTGGGCCCGTCGGTGACGAACTGTTTCAAGTGAGTGCGACTACTCTTGTAGGAGCAGTGCTCAGAACCCTGAATCGACCAGAGCACGCACTCGGCCAGGGTGGGAGGGCGCTTCAGAATCCGATTCTGGATCTGGAGGGCCTCATCTGGCGTGAGGGCAAGGTTGTGCTCCTTGATGAGTCCGCGAATGGCGTCCTCATCGATGTTCGAAAAGTCGAGGGTGATCGGCGTGCTGTTGGCCCGGGTCATTTCGTCCAGATCAGGGCTTCCGGGTCGCAGAGTCAATTCCCCAGTCGCAAGTTTCCTCGATTCGGGTTTTCGGAACTGAAGATTCTTGGCTTATGGGAGTCCATTTATAGAGCAAATGAAGTGACGATAGGCTAACCCTGGGTCGAAGCTTCCGCGAAATCTTGAATTCTTTCTGACTCACTGGCAGGAAGCTCGATTGATAGAACACGATCAATAAAAGCACCAGAAGCAGTGCAAATTTGATTGGCAAAACGAACGCTGCTGATAGCCTAAAACCAACGTTTTCCACAATTCGTTTTCTCAACCCGAATACTTCTAGTTCTATGAAACTCAAAAATGCCAGCTTCTCATTCGCTCTCTGCTTCTCGGCATTGGTCTTTTCATTTGGTGCGTCGGCAGTCGCCTACCACTCCGATCACGATCACAGTTCCTGGACTCCTGAGATTCAGGCGCTTTCGGACCTCATTGAGGAGAATCAAGAGATATACATTCTCTTCAATCGGATGTTTGAGGAAATCCCGGATGAAGCCCGATTTGAGAAGACGCCGGCTGGTCGTCCGGCTCCCAAAAACTATCAGGAGCTTCTCGATGACCTGAATGTCGCCGTTCATTCCGGCCCCACCTATAACTCTTCTCCGCAAGTCGGCTGCCCCTTGAATGATGCCCTGGCTTGGGTGATGGCTACACCTTCCGGGCAGGTCGCCTTTTTGGACAGTCGGGTTAATGAAGCGCTGGGGAAATTGCTGAAAAAGTGGGGAGAATATCTTACGACAACTGACTCTGCAGAGGTGCTTAACGACGATCCCGAAATCGGATGGTTCGGAAAGAGTGCGCTTGAGGAGATGAGTGGCTTCCAGGAAACCTTTGTTTGCGATCCTTCCCAGCCGCACTGGGGATTTACCTCGTGGGACAACTTCTTTACCCGGACCCTGCGACCGGGCGTTCGACCCATCGCAGAGCCCGAGAATTCGAAGGTCATTGTCAACCCTTGCGAATCGGCACCATTTCGTTTGTCGAAGTCCGTCAAGGGCCAGGATCAGTTCTGGCTGAAATCGCAGCCATATTCGCTGAATACGATGTTCGAGAACGATCCTATGATTGAGCCATTCGTAGGCGGAACCGTTTATCAAGCGTTTCTGAGTGCGACCAGTTACCACCGTTGGCATGCACCGGTCTCCGGAAAGATCCTCAAGATTAAACAAATTCCGGGAACCTTCTATGCGGCTTCTCCCGCAAACGACTTTTATCCGGCAACTCCCGCGGAATCCATGCCATATCTTTCGAGCGTCGCCGCTCGGGCCTATGTCTTTATCGAATCCGATGACCCCGATATTGGAACCATTGCCCTCCTATTTATCGGGATGTCCGAGGTCTCATCCTGTGAGTTTACCGTAAAGGAAGGAGAAATGGTTCAGAAGGGACAGCAGTTGGGAATGTTTCACTTCGGCGGTTCCACTTTTTGCCTAGTTCTTCAACCGAGCGTTCAGGCGGAGTTCTTCCTGCATGGACAGACCCCCAGTGAAGATGCCTCGAATATTCAGGTGAGACAAAAGCTGGTCGAAGTTTCGGGGAACTGAGGCGGTCGAAAAATATCACTGGCGTTCGCGCCGGTGATTGATCGCTCATTCGAGAATTTTGGGAATACCTTTGTTTTTCGGGTGTCCTACGGGTAGGTTTATGGTAGCGATTATTCTTCAGATTTCCTGCACATTTAACCCCTCAAGACTATGAAAACTATTCTGAATTCTCTTCTGATTCTCAGTGCTGTGGCTTCTTCGGCCTTGGCCGGAACCCTTCAAGATCGGCTGTCTCCAGATTTGGTGAAGCTTCAGGGCGATGAGCTTGTAGATGCGCCTAACGCTTTGGAGGGGAAGGACATCATCGCCGTCTATTACTCGGCTCACTGGTGCCCTCCCTGTCGTCAATTTACACCGGGCTTCTCAGAATGGTATGACGAAGCTTCTGAAAAGTACCCGAACTTCCAACTGGTTTTCATGAGCAGCGATCGATCCGCCGATGCAATGAAGGAATACATGGAATGGGGATCGATGAACTTCCCCGCTGTTAAATTTGATGAGCGTCGGGCTTCCGGACTCGGACAATACGCCGCTCGTGGCAACCCTTACCTAGTCGTTCTTGACGCTGACGGGAACCAGCTTCTCGGCAAGCCAGAGGGTGAATCTTGGCAAAGCCCAGCCATTACGCTTCAGGACCTCCAGAAGCTTCTCGAAGAATCTTGAGGGAAGAGGAGCTGCTCGGGCGTCCCTCCTGCGAGGGCTACACGAATCACCTCTGTTCCGCGGCCCTAGATAATCTCCGCCGCACTCTCCACCATCCGGCCTTCGGGCATGCGTTTCCGTATCCAGCGACGCTGGCGGGCGGCAAGACGTTTAGTATGGGTGGTAATGCTGGAGGCCAATTCCGTTGCCGCGAGGGTGCCGTCCAAGAAATCAAGGGTTTCACGGTAGCCGATCGCCGAGGCGAGGGTGGGGTTCTCTTCCATTCCGGCGGAGCGCAGCCCCCGCACCTCTTCGACTAATCCCTGATCAAGCATCTGGCGGGTCCTCTGAGCGATCCGCTCGTCGAGAATAGACGGATCCCGATCGACCTGAAACCAAGAACGCTCCCAATCCGCAAAGGGGCAGGGGAGCGAGCGATGTCTTTCTCGTAATTCCTTCGTCGTGAGTCCGGTGGTCAGGCAACGTTCGAGTGCCGGGACAATCCGGCGGGGATTGAGAAGATCGATATCCGGATGGGGGTCTACTTTCAGAAGGGCGTCCCTCAATGACTTCGTGCCCCCTTCCTGTTCCAGGCTTTTGACCTGATCGCGAATTTCTTCCGGGACGAGGATGGGGTCGGGAGGCGGCTCGTGAAAGGCCGCCGCGTAGAAACCACTCCCTCCAGCAACGAGGACAGGCACATCCTGTAACTCAGCCTGCCGCAGCACCTCTAAAGAGTGTTCAATGTACCGGGGAAGATCGAAAACGGTGTGAGCCTCGCAGAGATCGATGCCGTAATGAGGAATCTCCTCCCGCTCGGCTCGGCTCGGCTTTGCGGTCCCGATATCCGCGCCTCGGTAGAACAATAGCGCGTCGCAGGAGAGAATCCAGCCACCGGTTGAACGAGCCCACTCCAAGGCGATGTCCGACTTTCCAGAGGCGGTGGTGCCCGTTAAAATACGGAGGGGATGCTTCATCGAAATTCTCGGCCGACTAGTCTTGGTATCGCTCGAGGCGGAGACGACGCATGATTGTCGCGGCAATCCAGGTAACCCAAGTTTTTGGAAGCTTTCCCGCTGCCGCTGCCACGATTTTATTCGCCACTCCACAAGTCACCAGGCTCTTCCCTTTAGAGAACGCTTTGAGGGTGATTTCGGCGACCTCATCTGCAGTTTGGCCGGAGCCCTTTTTCAGGGGTGCGTCCTTAAATCCCGCTTCTTTGAAAAATGCGGTTTCTGTCGGACCAGGACAGACACACAGGACCTGGACCCCGTCAGCTTTCCACTCTTGGGCCAGCCCCAAACTCCAGTGCATCAAAAAGGCTTTGGTCGCGCCGTAAGTCGATAGATACGGGGTCGGCTGAAAGGAGGCCGTCGAGGCAATATTGATGACAGCCCCTTTACTTTTTTTTAACTCCTCAGCAAGAAAACCGGTGACGCGGAGAGGGCCAGCAACGTTGACGTCGATCATCGACAAGTTTCGCTCAGTCGAGGGGGCGGGAAAAACCCCATAGCCGCCAAAGCCACTATTATTAATTAAGAGGATTTTTCCTCCACGATCTTCTCGCTTTAGCCATTCCCGACACTCCTCCAATGCCCTTTGAGAAGATTCCTCGTCGGAGAGATCACAGGGGATCGAAATAAGCCGATCGGAGAGCGAAGAATTTTCTGCAGAAGACCGAGAAAGGTTGCAAAATTTAAAATCTGGGGATAACGTTCCGAGTTGCTGCAGTAAAGCGGCGCCTATGCCAGAAGAACCACCGGTAATGACGATTCGATCGACAGACAGAAGAATGTTTGAGACGGATTTTTTCATTTTAGGCGCTGAGAATTTTTGGGTGTTTCCTCAGGAAATGCCTTCGCAACAAGAAACCAAAAAACAAGAGGAATACGCATGAAGCAACATGATGTCATTGTCACCGGTCGCAACATTGAACTCACCGATGCGATGAAAGACGCAGTCCATCGTAAGGTCGAGAAATTGTTCGATCACGAGGAGCAGATCATTCGTCTACGGGTTGAATTATCCTACAATAAGAATGTGACGGGACAGGACGAGCAGATTGCGAAAGGCCATATCGAAATCAACGATAAGCCTCTCATTACTACAGAAGCCTCCGAAAATATGTACAATTCCATTGATCGGATGGTGGACAAGCTGGACCGCATGCTGCGTCGCCGCTCTCGTCTGCGTCGCGTGAAGCGGAAAGACGTTCACTCGGTGGATGTCCCCGGCCAACTGCCGAAGGTCAGCGCAGCCTAATTTTCTTCCATGGCTGACTCTTTCAAGCCCCCGGGAAACCGGGGGCTTTTTATTTCTCCATCAAAAACGCAGGGCGGCGAATTGTTCGTTTGCCGAGATAAAAGCCCCGAATCGCGAAGCGAGCGTCACCAAAAGACAAAAAATTATCTGGCGGGTTCCGAGACCTCCATCGCTCCTTTTTCCACCCACCTCATTTGACAGGGTTCGCCCTTCGTGGATATCCTATCGAACATGAACTCCTCAAAACTGATAACCTCCTCCTTACTCGCGGTGCTCTGCCTCTTCGGGGCATCTTTTGCTACCGCGGGTGTCAATGGCCCGGGGCCGCAATCGATTAAGCATCACAGCAAGTTGAACCTCGAAGGTCTCCTCGCCAATAACAGTGACGGCGAAGTCGCTTCCAAAGAGGCGACTTCCGATGAGAGTGCGGATTCCCATGACAACCATGGCGACGCCTCGGATAGTGATGCCGGAAACGTTAAGTTGCTGGTCGCGGTAGTAACTCCAACAGCCGGTAATGATACTTCTGGCACCGTCTATTTTGCAAAGTCTGCTGATGGATTGAAGGTATGGGGAACGATTAAAGGACTTTCTCCAGGAAATCATGGCTTCCATGTTCACCAGTACGGCGACATCACCGCAGCCGACGGCACTTCGGCTGGAGGCCACTTCAATCCCCATCATCAGCCGCACGCGGGGCCCGACGCCAAGCACCGCCACGTGGGCGACCTCGGCAATATCACTGCCAACAAAGACGGAGTTGCTGAATTTTCATTCATCGACACCAAACTTTCGATTCAGGGGGCCAATTCAATCCTTGGTCGTGGTTTGATTGTTCACCAAGGAGCCGACGACCTGACTTCTCAGCCAACTGGCGCTGCCGGTCCGCGCGTGGGAATGGCGGTCATCGGAGTCGCCAATCCGGATGATTTGAAGAAATAGTTCTGCAAATCAAAACGATTGCTGCACAAAGGATGGCTCCTCAGGGAGTCATCCTTTTTCGTATCTTTCGGTTGCCTCCATCCACTTCTCATTGAGGGCATCGAGTCGCTCATTATTGGCGACAACCTCACGATTGAGCTCCATCACCTTGCCCGGGTCGGATTCGTAGAGAAGGGGATCCTCCAGTTGGTGCGAAAGACGTGACTGTTCCTCCTCCAACTTGCAGATTTTCTGTTCCAGCCTTTCGACCTCAGCTCGAATCTTCGCGCGGGCTTTGCGTTGTTCGGCCTCAATCCGTTTCTGATCTTTGGATTTAAAGCCAGAATTGGAATCCGTGGGAGCTTCCGAACTCTTTTTTCGGTAAGAATCGGCTCCAGGACGAAAATCCTGCATCTCTCCAGAGTCAGTGAGACCGGCCCGCTCACCCTCGGCTCCCGATTTTCGCAGATAATAGTCATAGTCGCCAGCAAAGGGAGTCAACTTCCCACTGCTGACCCGTAGAACCGTGCGCGCCATCTGGCGGATGAAATAGACGTCGTGACTGATGAAGACCAGCGTTCCCTGATAATCCTGAAGAGCGTGAATTAAGGCATCAATACTCGCCATATCCAAGTGGGTCGTCGGCTCGTCCATGAGGAGAAGATTCGGCGGGTCGAGCAGGAGTTTCACCAGCCCCAATCGACTCTTTTCTCCGCCGGAGAGAACAGAAACCTTTTTAAAGACGGCCTCGCCACGGAAGAGGAAGGATCCGAGGACCGTCCGCGCCATCGCTTCTCCGACCGGCTTCCGGATACTCTGCACTTCCTCGAGCACGGTACGCTGCGGATCCAACATCTCGATACGGCTCTGAGAAAAGTATCCGACCTTCGTATTGTGCCCGAGAATACGCTCCCCCTGGGTGGGTGTGAGAACCCCTGCAAGCAGCTTGAGGAGAGTCGACTTGCCAGCTCCGTTCGGACCGACCAACACCATCCGTTCTCCTTTTTGAACGTTGAGGTCGATTCCTTGATAGATGGGCTTCGTGTCATAGGCGAAATGGAGTTCTTCCAGGGTGATCACCTTTTGGCCGCTGGGGGAGGGCTGGGGAAATTTGACGTGGATGGTCTTTTCTGCGGATTGCGGGGCCTCGATGCGCTCCATGCGATCGATCTGCTTTTGCTTGGACTTCGCCTGGGCGGCCTTGGTGGCCTTGGCCCCGAATCTTTCGACAAACCGTTCCAGTTGGGCGATTTTCCGCTCCTGCGAGCGGTGAGCGGCTAACTGCTGAGCATCGCGGGCAGCCGCTTCCTCCAGGTAGTCATCGTAATTACCTTTATAGGAATGGATCCGGTGGTGCCGGACCTCAAGAATGCCGCTGATCACGTCATTGAGAAAAGCCCGGTCGTGACTGATCAAGAGGAGAGAGCCTCGATATCCCTTCAGGTGATTTTGAAACCACTGGAGCGACTCCAGATCCAAGTGATTGGTCGGCTCGTCGAGCATGAGCAATTCTGGCTCTGCCGTCAGAAGTCGGGCTAGATGCGCCCGCATGATCCAGCCTCCGCTCAGAGTGCGGGCCGGTTGGTCGAGATCGTTTTCCCGGAAGGAGAGACCGGCTAGAATCCGTTTGGCCCGGGGCTCGATCTCAAATCCACCAATTTCGGTGTAGCGAGCTACCGCTTCGTAATAGGCGTCGCTTTCCTCCCCGGCGCGCTCGAAATCTCCAATCTTTTTTCGTAGATCGGCGTGCTCCGGAGTCACTCCGGCGGCGATCTCGATAACGGTTTCATCGCCGACGGGTGCGGTTTCCTGCGGCAAATGGCCGACCCGGGCATTTTTCTCCAGCTCTACGATTCCTTCGTCAGGCTCGGCATCGCCGAGAATCATTGAGAATAGGGTAGTCTTTCCCGCTCCGTTGGGTCCGACCAGCGCCACCCGCTCTCCCTGTTCAAGGCGTAAGGAGACGTTTTCAAAAAGCGTTTGTGGCCCGAAGGCCTTGGATAGTCCGGAAATCTGCAGCATATACGAAGCCGGATAGCATCACGGTAGCCTTGGAAACGTTCGAGAAGAAAATCGAAGGAATAGGAAACGTAAGAAATTCGAACTCGTTTTCCTCCCAAATTATTTTTCTCCACTCCTCGTCATCGTCGGTCGCAGCGATTTCGACCGGAATGGCACTGGTTTAAGAGGTTGTATGGAATGGGAGCCACTCCACCCCCGACATAGTCGGGGGTCCCCCCCCTCCTACTTCGTAGGAGGGGAGTCAGAAAATTACAGAAAGACTCCTCCCCTGTTACAAGGCATATCCTTACGCACAAATTCCTAGGCTAGCGTTTTCCTGTAAGATCTTCGAATTGTCCTGTTGGAGTATGCCTAAAATGGAGCGCAGAATTCATTCCGCCCCGTCAGATTGGCTGCGCATGAAAAGTTTTCCTCAGAATCTAAGGCGAAAGGCCTGAGTGGCACACGGGGCGGAGTGAATTCCGCGCTCCCATGTTCTTGCGCTTTCGAGACCGTCCTGAGCCATAGGCTTGTGCAAGGATATCCTACTCGTAGGAGGGGAGTTTTGGAGTGGTGATGGATGGGATATTATGTGGACCGGAGGTTAAGACTCCTCCCCTGTAAGCAGGGGAGGTGCTTCCATTGGAAGCGGAGGGGTTCTGGTCGCTGTCTGGGGCCTGTTTTTATGGCGACGATTTCCCCGACTGAAATCATGCGACTGACGACCAAGGAATCGACCCGAATTGTCCCACTTTTGGAGCGGCGAGTTGCCCGAAGGGGCGAAATCGAAATTCAAGAGTGATTTTTTTGAAAATTCAGGGACTCGGCGACAAGACGCCTCGAATGGGGTACTTCGTCTGATTCGATGGATTTGGGGAGGAAATAATTTGCCCTTCAGGGCGATGCGCGGTTGCGAAATTGTCCGACTTGGAGATAGTGGATTTCGGGTTTCAAAACTGCCTTTTGAGGCCGATTTGTTCCCGAATCGAAGACATTTCCATTCAAGCGATTTTTTTCGCTCTAAAATGGCCGACCACTACATATTGGGGTCATTCTCCAATGATTTCCTGTATTTAGTGTTTGACTGACCATAAGGAATCCTTGTGATTCATAACACTCTGGCCGTTTTCCTTCGAAATCACCATCAGTGTCCGTATGTGTATTTTTCGCAGCGGTCGCCGGCGGTGTGCAGTGAAACTGCCGGCAATCAGCGGGGCCCAGCAAGGTAGCCTTCGCCTTTTCTTTCCAACCGCAAAATACGACAAGATACTCTCACAAAATGGAATCCTCTTACACCATCGGCGATCGCACCTTTGTTCTCGATAAAGACAAGGCAGAAGAAGCATTTGCAGCCAAGAAGATCATTCTCGGCCGCGAGACCATGACCTTCAACCTCCTCCCGTTGAAGTACAGTTGGGCTTATGATCTCTACCGGACGATGAAGGCGAACCATTGGGAGCCGGAAGATATTCCGATGCAGAAGGACGTCGAACAATGGCGTTCCTCAAGTGAACTCTCCGAAGTTGATCGCTGGATTATCATGATGGGCCTCGGCTATTTCTCCGCCGCCGAGGGGATCGTGGGGGACAACATCATTCACGTCGTTCGCGAGTTGGTCACCGCTCCCGAGCTGAAGCTGGTTCTCGGTCGTCACGCCCACGAAGAGAATATCCACGCCGACAGCCTCCTGTACATGATTAGCTCCCTCGGAGTGAACCCGCACGAGTGCGAGGCCATGTTCGAGCAGATCGACACCATTCGGAAGAAAAACGAGTTCGTCACCAAGACCTCTCTCGGTCTCCGTCGTGACCTCGACCTGCACCAGATCGAAAACAAGCAGCTCTTCGCGAAAAACCTATTTGTCTTCGGGCAGTGCATGGAAGGAACCCAGTTCTACGGGCTCTTCGGCATGATTCTCAGCCTCTACCGCCAGAACAAGTTCCCCGGCATCGGGCAGATGTTCCGCTACACACTGCGCGATGAGTCGAACCACATCGAGCTTTGCCGCAATCTGCTCATGGACTTGGTGGACGAGAATCCGGAAGTCTGGACCAAAGAGTTCAAGCAAGAGATGGTCGATCTGATGACTGAAGCGGTCGATCTCGAGAAAGAGTTCATCCGCGATTGCCTCCCGGTGAACGCTCTGGGCCTGAGTTCTGAGGAATTCCTGCAGTACATCGACTACATTGCCGACCGCCGCCTCGAAGGGGTAGGCCTCGACCCGCTCAATCCCGGCATTCAGAATCCTTTCCCTTGGCTCGCCGAAATGATGGACATTCAGAAGGAGCAAAACTTCTTCGAAGGCCGCGTCACCGAATACCAAAAATCCTCTTCCCTCTCCGCCGTCGACGACGACGAACTCTAATCCGTCCCTCCCGCTCCTCCACAGACCATGATCTCCCGCATCACCATCGAAGAAGACAAAGAACTCAAGCGTTTCGCCCGTGCTCCGCTTGAAGAAAAACCTCGCTATGACTGGCGCGCCCTCGTGCCCGACGATAGCGATTTGCGTCCCGCCGTCAAAATCCAGGATGGCGCCGACCTCCGTGACTTCAATTTGGCCGAAATCGCCGATTGGGTAGGGGAGGCTCTGACCAATCTCCTCCTATCCCGCCAGGAAGAGGATATCTTCACAGACAAGAATAAGAACTTTGTCGCCCTTGTTGCCAAGGAAGTGGGAGAGCGCCTTCAGCTGCAGTCTGCAGCCGGTCGCAAACTGGCACTTTCGCCCAACGATGTTTCCCTTCTCGTCGAGAAGGCCCTCATTGAGCTCGAAGCCCACGATGTGGCAAAGAGTTTCGTGTTCTCCCGCATCGTCCACCACGATGATCACGGCAATGGTTCGGATGAGGAGTTTTCTCCCGAATTGGCACGGCTTCGCCTCATCCGTCGCAATGGGCAAGTAGTACCTTGGAACCGCAACAAGATCGAAGTCGCGGTCCGCAAATCCTTTCTCTCGCTTGAGCTCGATTCCGACTCCGCAGTCGATGTTTCCCGCGGGGTCACCGAGCGGATTCTCGCTCTGGGTCAGGCGTTTGTGAACATCGAAGACGTTCAGGACATCGTCCAGGAAGAACTGATGCGCCAAGGACACTTCAAGGTGGCTGAGGCCTACATCCTGTACCGCGCCTACCGCGCTCGTCAGCGTGTGGAGGAAAACAGCACCGAGGCAACTGACGAAAAGCAGGACGCGATGATCGTCGTCCGCAAGGAGGACGGAGATTCCTTCTTCTGGGACGGCCTCGACCTCAAAAAGCGGATCGAATTTGGAATGATCGGATTGGACCTCGGCCTCGATGCGGAGGAAATCGAAACCGAACTGCGCCGCTCGGTTTATCCGGAAATGAAGGAAGCCGATCTCCGCAAGACGATCATCCTCAACGCCAAGTCGATGATCGAGCGGGATGCCGACTTCTCCCGTTTTGCGGGCCGAATTCTCCTCACCTACATTTACGAAGAAGTTCTCCAGTGGGACATCGTTAAGGACGGGATCACCGCCCTCAAGGAAGCTCACGTCAAGGCATTCCGCCGCTACCTGAGACGCGGTGTCGAGATCGAACGCCTCAACCCGAAGCTTCTCGAGTACGATGTCGAAACCCTCGGCGCGGCTCTCGATCCCTCGGCGGACATGGACTTCGATTATCTCGGCGTGCAAACGCTCTATGATCGCTACCTGATCATCGACAAAAAGGCCGCGAAGAAGGCCCGTTTGGAAACTCCGCAATTCTTCTGGATGCGTGTGGCGATGGGTCTCTTCATCGGCGAAGAGGATTCCCGTGAGCCTCGGATCATTGAGCTCTACGGCCTCTATAAGAACCGCCGCTTCTGCTCCTCGACACCGACGCTGTTCAACTCCGGTACCCTGCACTCTCAGCTCTCCTCCTGCTATCTCTACAAGGTCGATGACAGCATTGAGTCGATCATGATGCGGGGGATCGCTGAGAACGCTTTCCTCTCGAAGTGGGCTGGTGGACTCGGTGGCAGTTGGACTTCCGTTCGCGGAACCGGAAGCTACATCAAGGGAACCAATGGCGAGAGCCAAGGAGTCATCCCGTTTCTCAAGCTCCACAACGACCAATTGGTCGCGGTCAACCAAGGCGGAAAGCGTCGCGGATCCGGTTGCGCCTATCTCGAGACCTGGCACAACGACCTTTTTGACTTTATCGAATTGCGCAAGAACGTGGGAGACGACCGTCGCCGCACCCACGACATGAACACCGCAAACTGGATTCCCGACCTCTTCATGAAGCGCATGGAAGAGCGGGGCACTTGGACCTTTTTCCAGTCCAACGAAGTTCCCGAACTGCACGACCTCTACGGCAAGGCATTCGAAGAACGCTACGTCCAGTATGAGCGGATGGCTGAGGCCGGAGAGATCAGCGGAACGAAGGTCGAGGCGATTGAAGTCTGGAAGCGCATGCTCAAGATGCTCTTCGAAACCGGTCACCCTTGGATCACCTTCAAGGATCCTTGCAACATCCGGAGCCCTCAGGACCACGTCGGAGTCATCCACTCGAGCAACCTTTGCACCGAGATCACACTGAACACCAGTGAGGACGAGACCGCCGTCTGCAACCTCGGCTCGGTCGTTCTAGACTCCCATCTTGATGACGACGGCAACCTCGACCTCGAGAAACTACGCGATACCGTGCGCACTGCGGTCCGGGCCCTCGACAACGTCATCGACATCAACTTCTATCCGACGAAGGCCGCCGAGACCTCCAACCGCCGGCACCGTCCGATCGGTCTCGGGATCATGGGGCTGCAGAATGCTCTCTTCAAGCGGAACCAGCCCTTCGAATCCCAAGAGGCCATTGAATTCAACGACGAGTTCATGGAGGCCATCGCCTTCTACGCCTACGAAGCTTCGAGTGATCTCGCAGCAGAGCGGGGCACCTACTCGACCTTCAAGGGTTCGAAGTGGGACCGGGGCCTCCTCCCGCAGGACACCCTCAAGCTCCTCGAAGAAGAGCGTGGCATCGAGCTCGACATCCCTCATGGGGGCCGTCTCGATTGGAAGCCATTGCGTGAGAAGATCGCCAAACAGGGCATGCGGAACAGCAACGTTCTGGCCATCGCCCCGACGGCGACGATCTCGAACATCATGGGAACTTCTCCCTGCATCGAGCCGACCTACAAGAATCTCTTCGTGAAGAGCAACCTCTCCGGTGACTTCGTCGTGCTCAACGGCGCTCTCGTCCGGGCGCTCAAGGACCGCGGACTCTGGAACAAGGAAACTCGCGATCAACTCAAGTACTTCGACGGTGAGCTCGCCTCAGTCGACGGCATGCCGGACGACCTCCAGTCTCTCTTCAAGACGGCCTTCGGAGTTCCGTACCAGGCCTTCATCGACGCTGCAGCCCGCCGCCAAAAGTGGATCGACCAGTCTCAATCCGTGAATCTCTTCCTCGCTTCGCCGGACCTGAAGACTCTGTCTCACATGTACCGGGCCGCTTGGCGCAAGGGCTTGAAGACGACTTACTACCTCCGCTCCCTCGGTGCCTCCAACATTGAAAAGGCAACCGTGAGCGTGAAGAAGGAAGTCCGTGGCCACGCAGGGAAGAAGGAATTCACCGCCGAAGAGAAAGCCGCTTGCAGCCTCGAAGCCATGATGAATGGCGAAGAATGCGAAGCTTGCCAATAGGCAGCGGCGCGACGCATAGTCAGGAATGGACATTCCGGGCCAGAATGGAGCCGATTACCTCCGCTCGGCCAGTACCGAGGAACCCTTGGAGCAGGCAAACCGCCTGCGTCCGGGAGATTTCTCAGCGTTCACTGGCCAGCGGAAGACGGTGGAGCGGCTGCAGGTCATGGCCCGGGCGGCCAAGACCCGCGGCGATTCGCTCAACCATGTTCTCCTGAGCGGTCCCCCGGGATTGGGCAAGACCACGCTGGCCCACATTCTTGGGTCCGAGATGGGGGTAGGGGTCCGCGTGATCTCCGGCCCGGTTATCGATAAGCCCAGCGATCTGGCGGGTGTCCTCACCTCCCTGGAGGAGGGTGAGATTCTCTTCATCGACGAAATCCACCGCATTCCCAAAACGGTGGAGGAATACCTCTACACCGCCATCGAGGACTTCTACATCGACATCCTGATCGATCAGGGACCGAACGCCCGAACGGTGCGCCTCTCCCTGCCGCGGTTTTGTCTAGTCGGAGCCACCACACGGGTCGGGTTGTTGACCGCGCCGCTGCGCAATCGATTCACCCTCCAGTCCCGTCTCGAATACTATGACCGCAAGGATCTGCTGACCATTGCCCAACGGTCCTGTCGGCTGCTTGAGATGGAAGCCGAGACCGATGGGTTACTCGAAATCGCTTCACGAGCCCGCGGCACCCCGCGCATCCTCAACAATCTCATCCTTTTCGCCCGCGACTTCGCCCAGGAGCGCTCGGAAGGACATCTCGACCGAAAGACGGCCGCCGCCGCTCTGGAGATGCTCGAGATCGACAACAACGGCCTCGATGAAATGGACAAGCGGTTACTGCGTTTCATCGCCGAAAATTATCGAGGCGGTCCCGTTGGTCTCAAGTCCCTTGCTGTCGGAGTCGGGGAGGAAGTCCAAACCCTTGAGGATGTCCACGAACCTTTCCTGATCCAGGAAGGCTACCTCCAGCGCACCGCTCAAGGTCGGATGCTCACCGCAAAGGGCTGGCAAACTATTGGCCTCCCGATGCCGGAAGGTTTTCAGAAAAACCTCTTCTCCTGACCGGCTCAATAACTCTGGGGAGGATTTATCCGACCTTTCCCGGTTCTCTTGTAGATACTCCAAAAGCACCCTCCTGCGAGATATCCGAGGCCGGCCAGCAGCATCCAATTAGCCCGCCCGTGGAAATACAGGGCGCTGCTAAGGATTGCCCCGGAAAGAAACGCAAACGTGATGAAGAAGGGAATTAAGAGTTTCCACGCGGCGATGTCATGGCCCCGCAACTTCATCCCGAGATGGATTCCGAAATCGGTAAAAAGTCCTGTCAAATGGGTCGTTCGCAGAGCGACACCTCGATAGCGATTGGCCAGAGCATTCTGAGCTCCGCAGACCCCACTCGCGATCAAGATCGAGAGCAGCGGGGCATGGGGAAGTAGATAGTGGCCAGCAATCAATAAGAGGCCCAATACCGAGAGAGTCCGCCCATAAGGCCGATTGAACTCAAGTGTTGGATGATGCAGCAGAAAGCCAGAGGCGGTCGCACCCAAGATGAAACCGAGTGAGGCCAACGTGACCTTGATGAGCAAATCGTTTTCAGAGTTGGTGACATGCGAGAGCCCCGATCCAATCCTTGCGATGTCTCCAGTAAGGTGGCTCACGGAGGCTCCTGCCGAGAGCAGAAAGCCCGTATTCAAAAACGAGGCACCGAAAGCCAAAAAACATCCTCCGAGGACAATTCGATTTGGTGTAATGATGCGCATTTAAATAGGTTGCGATGGAATAAAGTCGATTCGTTTATCGTTGTGGTTCTTTTTTTTTGAAAACCGATGGGAGTGGGGCGCTACGGTGCGTCAGGTTCGGGAGAGAGAGTATCCTGCGTGATCCAGAATTCAAACTTAGCATATTCGACACGAAAGCGATCCCCTGATTTCTCCAAAAGTGTGATCACATTTCCCTCCGGAATCAATACACTGCCTGCATCGATGGGGATTTCGAGTTCCCGGACCAACGTAAATTCTTTGGGATATTCAGGACGCGGGGTCGGTTGCCGCGGCCTGTGTATGTAAGGAGAGGGGGAACGTTCCGGTGTTCTTTGACTCCAAGAATTTTCTTTCACCGTTTGCTGTTTTTTGGGGGTAGCCGGTGCCAAGGTCTTGGGGTCGAAAAAGGTCGCCTTCGTCACGTAGAGCACCTCGCAGGCCCCGTCTCCTTGATCCTTGCGGGAGAGTGACGAGGACCAAGCGCCCTTGTCACCAAATGCTTGGACGAGACTTCCTTGCAAAGAGATGAAATCACCTGGCTTGGCGGACGTAACGATTTTTCGAACCTTTGGGTCGGCAGGAATGATGTGAACGTTGGCGATACTCCAATTCGTTGTGTTGCGGTCCAATCCACTGTTGCCGGTGTAATCCAGCCATCGGTTCCCGTGGGTAAAATGCATCCGGTTGGCGTGCTGATCCTCTGCCATCTTGCCCCAGACAACACCTAGATCGATGGGCGATAGTTCTTCGTCGTATAGCTTTGCCGCAACAACTCTCGCATCCAACTGATACCACGCGACGGGGAAGAGCTTATATCCGCTAACGGTTTTCGGCGGAGCGAGCGTAAGGCGTTGCGCGGGTTCCGTATTCAAATACTCCCCGGGATCCGCATAGGGGTCACCAAATTCCTGCCAAGCCATGTAGGCGCCAAAAACGAGAAGGAGGGCAACTACGAACTTTAGAAACATCGAATCAACCTAACTTCTCGTCGGGAAATCGATCCGGTGACGCCTGCACGATAAACTCGTTTGATCGACCGGATCGCATGCATTGGAGTTCCTGATCATATGACGCCTCAATGGGTTTGTTCAGAGCTGCCAAGCATCGGAATTAAAAATAAGATTAGGGAGAAGTCGTGACGCTGACCAAGGCATCATTGCCGTGAAAGGCTTTATCTTTCGTAATGTAGACAAGCTCGTCCTTACGTGAGAGGTAATCGATGAAGCCAAAAATCAAGATCACGACTCCGATTCCCAAGATGAAGAGAATTAACCCGCAGGAAGCGTAGGGGCTCGAATAGCGTTTCCCTCTTTTCAGCTGAAATCCGTTTTCATCCTCAAAAACAATCTCCCATCCAGCTTTGGACGCGCTCTCTAGGAAAGCAGTGCGAGGGTCTTGGGGAGAATTCATGAAGTCTATACGGTCTTGGAGTAGCGACCTTCTTTCTCTTCACGATCAGCGTCAAAACACATGGCGATGTTGCGAAGGAAAAGGCGCCCGGTTTCCGTCACGGCAACCGTTTCGCCGTCGTCCTCGAGAAGGCCATCGGACTCCAGTTCTTGGAGGCCGGCCAGTCCACCAGCAAAGAAGTCGTCGAACTGGATTCCCCAGGCCTGATTGAAGGCGCTGCGATCAATTTCGAGATCACACATCATCCGGTGGATCGCATCTCGGCGGATGCGGTCGTCTCGGGTGACCTCACAGCCTTTCTCGATGGGAAGCTGCCCCTCATCCAACGAGCGTCGATACGAGAGAAGGTCTTTCGTGTTCTGACGATAAGCATCGTCGGTCTGAGAGATCGAGGAGATGCCGAAGGCGGCAATCTCGAGCCCGGCCTTCGTGCTGTATCCCTGAAAATTACGCTGAAGCGATTTCTCCTCCTGCGCGCGAACGAGTTCATCATCCGGCTTGGCAAAGTGGTCCATGCCGACGTAGCGATAGCCGTGATCCGTGAGGAAGCTGACAATCAACCGAAGCATTTCGATCTTTTCCCAAGCAGTGGGGAGACCCGCTCGCTCGAGCATCCGTTGTGCCGGCTTCATCCATGGCACGTGCGCGTAGTTGAAGATCGCAAACCGGTCCGGATTGAGGGCGAGGACCGTTTCGAGAGTCTTCCGGAAGGAGTCTACGGTTTGCCCGGGAAGGCCATAGATGAGATCAACGTTAACCGATTGAAATCCGTTCGTTCGCAGCCAGTCCATCGTCCGGACATTCATTTCGTGCGGCTGGATTCGATGGATCGCCTTCTGCACCTTCGGATCAACATCCTGCACCCCGAAGGAGGCTCGTTTCACCCCAAAGGAAGCAAACGCTTTGACCTGATCCTCACTGAGGTGAGCAGGAGCCAGTTCCACTGAGCATTCGGCGTCCTCAGCAAAGGAAAAACGGTTCCGGATGGACTCTCCGAGTCGGGCAATTTCGTCAGCCGGGAAGAAGTTGGGAGTCCCTCCGCCAAAGTGAAGCTGGTGGGCCGTCCGGCCGGGCTGAATGATCTCGCCAAAGAGATCCATCTCGCGCTCAAGAAGTTTCCGATAATCGCCGACCCGTCCGTGATCCTTCGTAATGATGGTGTTACACCCACAAAACCAACAGAGCGTCTCACAGAAAGGTAGGTGGAAGTAGAGCGACAGCGGGCCGGTAGACTCTCGGGTGGAGGCCAGCAAATTCTCTGGTGAAGCTTCCTCGGTGAAATGAATCGCCGTCGGGTAGGAAGTGTAGCGAGGACCTGGTCGATTGTACTTGGCAATCAGTTCACTGGGAATGTCCATTTTCACGGTGTCCATGAGCTCAGCGGGCAATGAGTGGCCCGGAAATGATGGGTCGTCTAGACCTCGTAATCGACAACTCCCCGATCCGACGTAACTGCGCCGACCAAAGCCTTCACCTTTTCGTGCTCCGGGTGAACTTGGTAGGTGTCGAGGTCTTCCTTGGAGGCAAAAACGGTGTAGAGGCTGAGATCGAATGCGGCGGGAGATCCGTTAAAATCGTGACCCACCTCAATTTCGAGGAGCTCCGGAATGGAGTCTTTTAGGGCAAGAAGGCTCTTTTCGACCCGCTCGATGTTCTCCGCCTTGGAGTGTCCATCCGCCAAATCCGCAAATTTCCAAAATACGATGTGTTTGATCATCGGAAGAAACGATAGAGCAAAATCAGGTGCGGCGACAATCAAACAAAATGGGGGAGGAGGGGATTGATTTTGTCTGAAGGCGAGGGAATCGTGGACGCGGGCTGAAGCACAGTGGAGTGATCGGGTTTCGCGTAGAGCCCGCTCCAGCGCGGAAAGAGAAAGTAGCGAGAGCATCCTGCTCTCGATTTGCGTTGGAAGGGAGAGAGCTGGAAGCTCTCACTACTTTGCTCCTCCTAAAAAGCCCTTCCTCAACAGTCCCAATCCTTCAAGTTTCCCGCCCACGGATCTTCCAGCCACATTTTCGGGAGTCCCGCCTTCACCGGATTCTCCCGAATATAACGAACCATCCGTTCCGTTTCTGATTCACTTCGCGAGACGCGGTCGAAGAACTCCCGTTGCCAGAATGCTCCTTTTCTCTGCAAGATTTGATTCAGGTGGAATGCCGTTCTCCCTTTCCATTGAGTCCACACCTGGGACATCGCTGCGGAGCCACAGTGGGTTTCTACGAGGAGGTGAAGGTGATTCGGCATCACCACGTATTCGCTGACGGTCCAGCCTCGTTTCGAGAGTTCTCTCAGTTCAGTTACAATCGCTTTTGCACACTCGGGCGTCTTGAACGGACAAAAGCCAGAGCCGCTGTCGTTGTATTTCTCAATTGTCCGAAAATAGATCCGTTGCCATTGGAGGAAATTCTCACTGCTCGGTTCGATCCCGGAAATATTCGAATTGATTTCCTCCAAGCGAATGAGAATCGATTGGGGTAGGGTGTTTGCACAACGGATCGTAAAGAAATAAACGCCCGATTCGACCTCCCAGTGCGGCAGCTGACCTCGCCAAAATCGCTTTGTTTTCAGCTGGTACACTGGGTGTATCCTGCTTTGATTGCTCCGAATTTAGCAACTAAAAAGATCCGATTCGGAGGAGATGCCGATGGGTACTAGACGCGGGCTGAAGCACCGCGCTCCCACTGACAACGAACTCGATGGCCCGGAGCGCGGTGCTTTAGCCCGCGTCTTCTCAAAGGATCCGCGGCTCCAGTAAAAGAACCGCCCCTCACTCAAACGCCGTCTTAATATTCTCAGGCGTGAGAACCTCTTCCGACGAGCCAAAGGCGAGCTGTCGGGTGCGAAGAAGGAGAGTGTGTTGGAAGGTCTCGGGGATTGATTTTAGGTCGTGGTGTGAAGCGAGTACCAAGGAACCGCTTTCGGCAAGGGATCGGATCAACTGCGAGAGTCTTCGGCAGGCCTTGGTGTCGAGACCCGCGAACGGCTCGTCGAGCAAGACAATCCGTGCACCGCCGACGATCGCACGGGCGAGGAAGGCGCGTTGTTGCTGTCCACCGGAGAGTTCGCCGATGCGCCGGTCTTCAAGGCCCTCCAGACCCATTTTGGCCATGGCCTCTTCCGTCGCATTGCGATGGGCTTGGGTGAACCTTCCCCACGGGCCTACCAAGGGGTAGAGTCCCATATCGACGAGTCCTCGGACCGTCACTGGGAAACTCCAATCGATTTCCTCCCTTTGCGGAAGGTAGGCGACCAGCTTGCGACGCATCAGCTTCGTCAGGGGAGATCCATTCCATAAGACGACTCCTGCTGCGTCTGGAATCAATCCAGCCAGAGATTTGAGGAAGGTGCTTTTCCCGGCTCCATTGCGTCCTACAATGGCAACGGTTTCCCCCGTCGAAATCTCAAAAGTGACATCGCGGACCGCACAGATTTCCTTGAAGTGAACATGGAGGTCGTCGACGGTGAGGGTGCCAGAAGCCGTCGATTTCATTCAGGTCCCTCCAGATTTGACGGATAGAGCGTCACTTGAAACTGTGTCGAATTGATCCAACGGAGAATTTCCCGGGTCGGCTGCCCTGGGAGGTCCAATTCAACCATGATCGCCATGGGCAGCTCTTCTGCGGACACCGTTCCATCGACCTGGAGCGGTGCTAATTTTGGGACCTTCTCATTGAAAAACCAAAGGTCTGAGTCAGTATCCTTTATGGCGAAATCCACGTCTCCCCATCGGACGGATTCAAGGGATAAAGGAGCGGTCGATTCCAGAACCAACTGAATTCGCAGAGGAGCGGATTCCGTGGAATCCGCTGGTGCCTGTACAGCCGAATGGGCGGGAGAATTTCTCCCGCCCATCACGGTGCAAAGAGCGATTACCGATCCGCCGAGGAAAACCAAGGCGAACAGTAGCTGTAGAGGAGGCCACGAGCGCATTTCGCAGACGATCTAAAACCGGCTGAAAAACGGTCGCAACGCGGAAACTCGCTTACTTCTTAGCAGCTTCCAGCTCCTGGGCCTTCTTGATGACCTGATCGGAGATGTTCTTCGGAGTCGAAGCGTAGTGCGAGAACTCCATGGAGAACTGACCGCGACCGGAGGTCATCGTCCGCAGGGCTCCGATGTAACCGAACATTTCGCTGAGCGGAATCTCCGCCTTAATGCGAACACCGGTTGAATTCGGTTCCTGGGAGAGAATGACTCCACGGCGACGGTTCAAGTCACCAATGACATCCCCCATCTTGTCGTCGCCACAGAAGACGTCGACCTTCATGATCGGCTCAAGGATTTCCGGACCGGCCTTGGGCACCGACTGACGGTAAGCGGCGCGGGCAGCGGTTTCGAAGGCCACAGCCGAGGAGTCGACTGCGTGAAAGGCACCGTCGTTGAGAGTGACCTTGAAGTCGAGGCAGGGGAATCCAGCCAAGACACCACGTTCGATCGAGCTCTTGAAGCCCTTTTCAACTGCGGGCCAGAATTCACGCGGAACGTTACCACCGACAACCTTGGACTCGAATTCGAATCCTGCACCGGGCTCGAGAGGCTCGAGGGTGTAGTCGATCTTCGCGAACTGACCGGCACCACCCGATTGCTTCTTGTGGGTGTAGGAATCGGTCGTTGGCTTGGTGATCGTCTCGCGGTAGGCAACCTGAGGCTCACCGACCGTCACTTCGACGCCGTGTGTGCGCTTAAGAATGTCGACCTTAATGTCGAGGTGAAGCTCACCCATTCCCTTCAGAATGGTTTCACCGGAATCTTCGTCCGTTTCGACGCGGAAGGATGGGTCTTCAGCGACCATCTTGCCGAGGGCGACGGAGAGCTTCTCAGCGTTGCTCTTGTCGTTGGCCTGAACGGCGATCGAGATCACGGGATCCGGGAAGATCATTGGCTCAAGAGTCGCCGGATCATTCGGGTCACAGAGGGTGTGACCGGTCTGAACGGACTTCATCCCGAGAAGAGCGACAATGTCACCGGCCTGAGCGGATTCGACTTCGTTGCGGTCGTCAGCGTGCATTTCAATAATGCGGCCGATGCGCTCCGTCTTGCCGGTGGCGGTGTTGAGGACGGACTGGCCCTTCGAAATCGTTCCCGAGTAAATACGGGTGAAGGTCAGGGCGCCGTACTTGTCGTCCATGATCTTAAAGGCAAGAGCGCGGAGAGGCTCACCGTCTTTGACGATCGCAAATTCACCAGTTTCGTTACCTTCGAGGTCGATTTCCGGCTGTGGTGGGACTTCGGTCGGGTTCGGCAGGTAATCGACGACACCGTTGAGCACGAGCTGAACGCCCTTGTTCTTGAACGAAGATCCGCAGAAAGTCGGGAAGAACGAAAGGTTGATCGTTCCCTTGCGGATGCACTTCTTGATGGTGTCTATGTCGGGCTCGTTGCCTTCGAGATACTGCTCCATAACTTCATCGTCCTGCTCAACAGCGGTTTCGATGAGTTTTTCGCGGTATTCTTCGACCTTGTCGACCATGTCGGCCGGAACGTCTTGAATTTCGTAGTTGAGCGGGTTGCCGGAATCGTCCCAAACCCAAGCTTTGCGGGTCAGAAGATCGACGACGCCCTTGAGGTCGCTCTCGGTGCCGATCGGGAGAACCATCACCAAAGGAGTGGCTCCGAGGACATTCTTGACCTGGTCAACGACGCGGTAGAAATCGGCTCCGATACGGTCGAGCTTGTTGACGTAGATCAAACGAGCGACCTTGGAGTCGTTGGCGTAGCGCCAGTTGGTTTCGGATTGAGGCTCAACCCCGCCCGAACCGCAGAAAACCCCGATCCCGCCGTCGAGAACCTTCAGGGAGCGGTACACCTCAATGGTGAAGTCCACGTGCCCGGGAGTATCGATGATGTTGAACCGGTGGTCATCCCAGAAACAGGTGGTCGCAGCGGATTGAATCGTGATCCCGCGTTCCTGCTCCTGTTCCATGAAGTCAGTCGTGGCGGCACCGTCGTGCACTTCACCCATTTTGTGAATGCGGCCCGTGAGCATAAGAATACGCTCGGTCGTGGTCGTTTTTCCGGCGTCCACGTGGGCGAAGATGCCGATGTTCCGATATTTGGTTATGTCGCTCATTTTATCTGAAAGTGTTTGGTAGTTGGTTTGCCTGTTTGGAGTGGTTTTCCGGTAGAATTGTCCTCTAAAAAAACCGCTGACGATACCGGGGCCGTCACGGACTGCAAGTAAAGAAAATCAATCGAAATAATTCCTTTGAGCAAGTCACAGACGGAAATCGCGGTTTGGGCTCAAAATGAGCGACGGCGACGATGAGGGTCGCTCATCACCGCCGTCGCCGGAAAAAACGGAAAAAGAGAGACCTTATTCCTTCGAGAGCTTGCTCTCGCTTTCGACAATCGCTCCGCCCTGAGCGGCTGCCCGGGCCCGGAGACGCAGTCCTTGGAGACGGATGAAACCGGAAGCGTCGTCAGGGTTGTAATCGCTGGCCACACCTTCCATCGAGGCCACGTCGGCGTCATAGAGGGAGTAGGGCGACTTGCGTCCGACCGTGGTGATGCTGCCCTTGTAGAGCTTCAGGCGCACGGTGCCGGTTACGGGCTTTTGGCTCTCGTCGATGAAGGCCTGCAGGGCTTCGCGCTCGGGAGCGTACCAGAAACCGTAATAGACGAGGTCCGCATAGCGGGGCATCAAGGTGTCCCGAAGGTGACAGAGGTCGCGGTCGAGGGTCAGGCTTTCGACCTGACGACGGCCGTGAAGAAGAATTGTTCCACCAGGAGTTTCATAGACTCCTCGGCTTTTCATGCCGACAAAACGGTTTTCGACAATGTCGACCCGCCCAATTCCATGAATCCCGGCGATCCGGTTCAGCTCTTTGAGAACCGCGGCAGGGGACATTTCCTTGCCGTCCACGGCCACACAGTCGCCTTTTTCGAAGGAAAGCTCAAGATATTGCGGGGTATCGGGAGCAAGCTCCGGATCCGTGGTCAACTTGTACATGTCCCGGTTGTCTTCCGTCGTCGGGTCGAACCACGGATCTTCGAGAATGCCAGCTTCGTAGGAAATGTGCAGGAGATTCCGGTCCATCGAATAAGGCTTCTTCGAGGAAGCTTCGACGGGGATGTTGTTGTCCCGGCAGTAATTGATCATCTCAGTCCGACCTGGGAAGGCCTTCCGGAATTTCTCATTCCGCCAAGGGGAAATGATCTGGAGATCCGGGGCGAGAGCCGCGTAGGTGAGCTCGAAACGGCATTGGTCGTTTCCTTTGCCGGTGGCTCCGTGTGCGACGGCCTGAGCGCCTTCCTGACGGGCGATTTCGATGTGGGCTTTGCCGATTAGAGGGCGCGCAATCGAGGTGCCGCAGTAATATTGACCCTCATAAAGGGTGTTGGCCCGGAACATTGGGTAAATGAAATCGCGGGCAAATTCCTCGACCAAATCGACCGTGTAGTGGGTCGAGGCTCCAGTTGCCTTGGCTTTTTCCGCCAAACCGTCGAGTTCTTCCTCCTGACCGACGTCTGCAGCGAAAGTAATGATTTCGGCATTATATTCGTTTTTCAGCCAGTGAACGAGGACGGAGGTATCGAGTCCTCCGGAATATGCTAGAACGATCTTCATCCGCTCAGTTTCAAGGGAGAGAGATTCTTGTAAAGCGCAGAATCGGCGATGATCCGCAAAAGTGGAGATCATCCGGGAGAATATCGATCTCATCGAAATCGAATTGCGCCAAATCGATCGCATTGGGTTCGTGAGTATCCGAAGTCGGTCAAGTGACGGAAATGGTGGATAGGGTGCGGGAATCGGTGACCAACCGCGAGGATGGATAGCCGCGACCGAATCCCGGGACAGAAGCGGGATCTGCTGAAAACCCCAAGATGGGCTAAGATTGATGAGATCGCGTCAGAAGAGAGGATAAGACCCAGAATCCAATTTTAAAGAATTAGACATAATGTATATTGTGCGCATATTTCTTATTTTTGCGCTGATCCTCAATAATTTACGAAATCCTCGAAAATGGCCGTATTTCCCGATTTCTGCGATCTGGCCAAACCTGGACGGTTTGGACCGCATTCCTCAGCTAAACAAATTCATCCTCAATCCGGTCCCGACGGTCAGCCCTTTCCAGTCAGCGCCGTGCATTGGATGAGCTTTTCGTTCGCGCTTGGGATTCCTCGCAAAGGCCTTGGCATGATTCTCGACGAAATCCGGCGAGCCCAGAACCTTTCCCTCATTGAAGTACCGGATTTTGAATCGCAGAGCCGTCTGAATTGAGACCTCAGCATTCCCCTCGGTAAGCACGAGCGCCATCCGTTCCCGGTCTTTGAGCACCTCGTCCGTTTCTTTCGAGCTGGCGAGCAATTTCTCGTAGACATCGAAATCGACGCCCAGAGCCCGGTAGCCTGCTTGAGCCTCAGGATTTCCGTTCTTGGCCTGGGCATACCCCGCATACAGATATTGGCCCGGATCTTCAACCAGGCCCATCCGGACGGAATTCAGGTCGATATAAGCCGTGACGACCTGCAACGGCCAAGATTTCCCTTCGACTAGGACACTGGTGAATCGATCTCCCCAGACCGGCCCATATCGGTCGTATTTCTGATTGAACCAGCTCGTAAACCGCTGCTTCACCGATTTCATGAAATAAGACGGATCGCCCATACGACGGGAAAGATGGGCCCGGATGGCCTGACCCTCTGATTGATTCTCCTCCAGGAGCTCAGCCAGCTCCTCGACCGTGTATGGCAATGCATTCGTCGGCTCCGGGTATAATTTCTGATACCGGGCCACGATTTCCGAATCCGAGTATTCGCCTTCAATCGGTGGCACCTCGACGAGTACATGGGAATGATCGGACATCACTGAATAAGCGATGACCTGGATCCCGGAGAAATCCGCAACCTGAGTGATGAGCTCCAGGAAAAACTCCTTTTCCGGGTCGCCGAGCAGCTTCTCGCCGTCGACCGTGCGACTAATCAGGTGGTAGTAAGAAGTTTGTCCTCGAGTGCGATTTCGTAGACGCCGCATGAGTCGTTACTGAGCCGGACCCCAACGCTTGGTAAAAGGATAATAGATGAAGAATGCCCTTCCAATGACGGCATCTTCTTCGAAGCTTCCCCAATATCGACTGTCGAGACTGTTGTCGGAATTATCTCCGAGTGCGAAGAAATGATCTTCAGGAATCTCGTAAGAAGTTCCTGGATTCAAATACTGCATCCCGGGGCCGCCATTGATGTAGCCATCGTAGCCATCGATCTGCTTGGCGTTGTCGACGAAGGCAATATTTCCCTCTGCCTGAGCCCCGTTGATAAAGAGCGCCGGAGGATGGATTTCGAGTGTGTCTCCGCCAGTTCCCGCCAAGCGCTTGATGTAATATTTCTCGCCTAGCGGCTGCGGCGGATAGTCGATGGATTGGGTCCGGAAGACAATTGGATCACCCGGTTCCGGTGGAAAGAAATGATATGTAAATCGGTCCACAAACAGCGCATCGCCGCTCAAGACGTCAAAGTTCAGAACCGTCTCACCTGCATTAAATTGCTCTGCGGGGACCTCAATCCAAGCGTGGTGAGCGTCTTCCCGGCGAAACCTTCCGGTCGTCCGTTCCTTGGCAATCACTTCACCCCAGGATTTCGCATAAGGGAAGAATCGATCGATAAGAACCGAATCGGCGTCGAAGTCCAAAGGAACGTCGAAGGCCGAGGGTTCATTGCCGACGAAAAGTGGATAGCGCTTCAATTTAGTCGGAACCAGCAACCATTTGCGTCCATCGACCACCTCATAGCGAGCACGGGCGCGGATGCCACCACTCGTCTCCTCGTATAGCAGCGGAATGCGAACCGCCCCACTGCTTTCCGCGGTTACCTCATGGTTCTTCGCTCCCAGCAGCGCAAACCGAAATGGTTTAGCCAAGATCGACGGATAATCCTCATCGTCATAGATCTGGTGATACATTCCGCTGTACGTCGGATACATCGAGTTGGTCGGAATGATGAAGGGCTGAAGGAAGAATGCACGAATCCCCAGGACGACAATTGCGGCGACCAGAAAGGTCTCCAAATTGTCACTCCAGAAGGTCTTTGGATAAATCTTTCCGCCATGACGCTTGAGGACTGGCTCCCATTCTCTGGACTTGGTTTCCAGAGTCTCCAGAGAGAGCGACTTGTCACGGGAAAGAGCGGCCGATTCATCATGAACGGCGTGAAGCTCCTCCAGCGCTTTCTCGCTCAACTGATCCTTCCGGTAATTGATAATCTTGCGGGCCATATCGGCGTATTCGCCGGCCTGCTTGCGAAGTTTCTTTCCTGGAGAGAACATGGTTGTCGCTGGTTTGTGGGAAGTTAGTCTTGGCTGCTACGAAGAACCTGGACGAAGGCTTCCTGCGGAATACTTACCGAGCCGATCTGCTTCATCCGTTTCTTTCCTTCCTTTTGCTTTTCGAGAAGTTTGCGCTTTCGGGAAATGTCTCCGCCGTAACACTTCGCGGTCACATCCTTGCGCATGGCGCTCAAGGTTTCGCGGGCGACGAACTTGCCGTTGACCGCTGCCTGGATCGCGACCTTGAAAAGTTGCTTGGGTAGCAGGTCCTTCAATTTTCCGCAAAGCGCCCTCCCCCGCGTTTCCGCTTTCTGGCGGTGAACAATGGACGAGAATGCTTCAATGGGCTCGCCATTGACGAGAATCTCCATCCGCACCAGGTCAGACTGCTCATAGCCGTCCGGCTCGTAGTCCATACTCCCATACCCATGGGTCAGGCTCTTGAGGCGATCATTGAAGTCGACGAGGATTTCGTTCAGAGGCAGCCGGGCGGTAATCATGACCCTGGAAGTATCGATTGTCTCCGTCTGCTGGCAGATGCCCCGCTTCTCCGAAATCAAGGCAAGCATGTCGCCAATCGAATCGTTCGGCGTATGAACCGTGGCCTTGATCATCGGCTCCTCAATCCACTCGATCTCGGAAGCGTCCGGGAAGAAGACGGGATTATCGATCTCCATCTCGGTGCCATCGGTCTTGCGCAGCCGATAGATGACACTCGGATAGGTGGAGATAATGTCGAGGTCGTATTCGCGGCGAAGGCGCTCCTGGATGATCTCCATGTGCAAGAGCCCGAGGAAGCCACAGCGAAACCCGAATCCAAGCGCGGCAGAGCTTTCACTCTGGTAGACGAACGCGGCGTCATTCAGTCGCAGCTTCGCCACGCTGGCCTTGAGCTTTTCGTAGTCCGATGTGTCCAGCGGATAAATACCGGAAAAGACCATCGGACGCACTTCCTTGTACCCCGGGAGCATTTCTCCGGCCATGTCATCCATGCGGGTGACGGTGTCCCCGAGCTTCACATCGGCAACGTCGCGAATTCCGGTAACGATGTATCCCACTTTACCGCCCGACAAAGAGTCTTCCGCGACCATGTGTGGAGAGAATCGGCCGACCTCCTTGATCTGGGTTTTCACATCCGAACCCATGAAGGAAATGCTACTCCCCTGCTTGAGTTCCCCACTGAAAACCCGGACGTAGCAAATCACCCCTTTGAAAGCGTCGTAGATGCAGTCAAAAACGAGTGCCCGTGTCCCCTTCTCGTCCAGCCAACGCGGAGAAGGAACCCGATCGATGACCGCGCGGATGATTTCCGGAAGACCGATCCCTGATTTCGCGCTGGCGAGAATCGCTTCTTCGGCGGGAATCGCGAGAACGTCCTCCAGCTGCTCCATAATCCGCTCCGGCTCGGCACTGGGAAGGTCGACCTTGTTGATCACCGGGATCACCTCCAGCCCCTGAGCCACGGCCAAGTGGGCGTTGGCCACCGTCTGCGCCTCGATTCCCTGGGCTGCGTCGATGAGCAAGAGTGCCCCCTCGCAAGCCGCCAAGCTCCGGGAAACCTCGTAGGAGAAATCCACGTGCCCGGGAGTGTCGATGAGGTTAAAGAGATAGTCCTCCTTGTCCTTCTGATAGATCATCGACACAGGATGGCTCTTGATCGTGATTCCCCTCTCCCGCTCGAGATCCATGGAATCGAGGAGCTGCTCTTTCATATTCCGCAGCTCAACGGTGCTGGTTAACTCGAGCAGACGATCAGAGAGCGTCGTCTTGCCGTGGTCAACGTGCGCGATGATGCAAAAATTGCGGATAGTGTCGGTAGAACGCATAAAAAAATAGTGGGAGGCCGCGAAGAAGTGTTTCTTTAGCTAGCGGCGGGAACGGCGAAGTCTTCCGCTTCGGCGAAGGAGCGGACGGACCAGGAGCGGTCAACACGACGAATCATTCCGGCGATAATTTTTCCTGGGCCACACTCGACGAGTTCGACAGGACCTACCTGATCAGCCGCCAGAGCGCGAAGGTCGTCTTCGAAGAGAACCGAGGAGACCACCTGAGCGATGAGTCCTTCACGGATTTTCTCGGGAGATTCGATGCGGGCGCCGGTCACGTTGGCGTAAAATGGGCATTTCGGAGCTTCGATTGCGGCATCCATGACGTACGGAGCAAACTGGTCGCGGGCGGACTCCATGAGACGGCTGTGATAAGCACCGGCAACGACGAGCTCTTTCACGAGCTTGAATCCACGTTCGCGCCCGAGGCTCACCGCTTTGTCGATACCTTCCTGCACGCCGGAAATGACGATCTGGCCGGGGCAATTGAGGTTTGCCATCTCGACGCCACACTCCTCGGCGAAATCGGCCACCGCTTCGCGGGTTCCGCCAATGACGCTGGCCATGCTGCCCTTGGTCGCTTCGCAGGCTTCCTGCATCAAACGACCGCGTTCTGCGACGAGACGCAGCCCGGTTTCGAAATCCATCGCCCCTCCGGCGGTTAGCGCGGTGACTTCCCCGAGGGAAAGACCGGAAACGGCGGCTGGGCCGTCAATGATGCCCTTGGACATCAGGAGTTCGAAGACCATGATCCCGTGCACGAAGAGCGCGGGCTGGCAGACGCGAGTTTCGGTCAGGGCTTCGGTAGGACCATCGAACATGATCTTCGAAAGCTCCCATCCGAGAATGGAGTCGGCCTGCTCGAGGCGCTTTCCCACGTTGGGATTCTCCGACAGAAGGGTTTTGCCCATGCCTACGCTTTGGGCTCCCTGTCCAGAGAACAAAATACCGGGTCTCAACTTTTCCATCCCCTTGTTCAGCTGACAAGGCCGCCCGAACTCAAGAAGATTCCTTTCAAATTCATCTCCAGTTGCTTCGGATTGGGAGAAAACGCGAGGGCGGTCTCCTTCGAAATCGACCCGGCTTTGACCAGCTGATAGAGGTCCCAGTTGAAGGTATGGGAGCCGTTTTCTTTCCCTGCCTCGATCGCCGAGAATAATTTCTCGAACTGCCCTAGCTCGATGAGTTTACGAACGGAAGGATCGACCATCATGACCTCTTTTGCCGGCATCCGACCGTCGCCTTTCAAATCGGGAAGAAGTTTCTGAATGATCGTGCAACGGACCGCCTCGGAGATCTGCCGCTTCATGATTTCCTGCTGGTCCGACGGGAAAAATTCGAAAAGACGACGAATCGCTTGCTGAGAATGGGCAGCGTGAAGAGTCGAGAGGACCAAGTGACCGGTTTCCGCGGCTCTCAGAGCGGTCTCAAAAGTAGATCTGTCCCGCATTTCACCAATGAGGATGATATCGGGATCCTGCCGCAGCACCGCCCGCAGTCCGCTGTCGAAAGATTGGATATCGATCCCGATTTCACGCTGGTTGATCAGGGATTTGTCGTCGGTGTAGGTGTACTCGATCGGATCCTCCAAGGTAACGATATGCTTATTCTCCTCCCGGTTGATCAGGTTGATCATGGCCGCCAAGGTGGAACTTTTTCCGGATCCGGTCGCCCCGCAAACCAAAATGATCCCATCCTTCAGCTTGCAAAGCTTCCGGAACAATTCCGGATCGTGGTTCAGGTCCTCCAAGCTCGGTGGGTTCTCGTTGACCAGCCGGAAAACCATCCCCGGGAGCGTCCGCTGCATAAAGCCATTGACCCGGAATCGTCCGACATCCTCCAGTCGGTACGCGTAATCGACCTGAAATTCCTGCTCCCATTGGTCGCGAAACACTCCCTGGGTCGTCTGCTCGATGAAAACCTGAATGATCTCGGGCCGCAGAGGAGACTGCCCCTCCAGTTCGATCAGCGCCCCCCGCTGCCGAATGATCGGAATTTTGTTGGATTTGAGGTGAATGTCACTGGCCCCCTTCTCCACCGCCAGGGCGAGGATGCGGTGGATGGAGTCGAGTGCGTCCGAAAAATCAAGGGTATCCGTGCTAGCCATGGATGAACAGATTGGGAGCTAGTGAGCGGAAAGTCGAGCGCACGATGGCTTCTCCCCTAGCGGCCCGATGATTGCCCTCCCGTCCAAGTAGTACGGGACTTTGCAGGTGACCAAAATACAGTTTAGAGGCCTTTGCAGACACTAAATTCAGCGATAATCCGCCCTTGGATTGGCGCTGATTCAAACCTACTAATCAATCGCGAGGACCTGACGTCTCTTTGGAGTTCTTTTCACCATTCTCTGTTCGCTGATCCTTTGCTTGATGGCTACGAACGTAAAGATAAGCGACGAACAGCAGCACCACGAACAAGAAGCCCGCCAGCAAAAGGAAGTTGAGAATCGATTCCATCGTATGATTTTTTCACAGGAAGCGGCGGATAAATGTCGCCAACTATTGGATCGCGTTCACTGTTCGCTGTTGATTTTTAGAAATTTCGGGCGAATTCAATGGGTTGTTTGTGTCGTCTGGTTCGAGAATGAACTTTGCTTTTTATGACGATTCTCTTCCAGGAAAGGCCGATCTTCGAGGACGGCTTTGTACTACACCTGAAAAAGAGCTTTGTCCCTACCCTCTAATCCAGGGGCAACCGTTGATTTTACCAATAGTCTGATCTAATTTTCGGGGCATCTCTTCTAAGCAATTCTTCACGTCCTTTCGAAAAGGATGTGAATCATAATCGTGCACCACAGCTTCAACAGCCCTTCGATGAATTCGATCAGACAGTAGGCCAGCTTCTGATAACTCTTGGAGGATTCCTTCAACCACGTCCCGACGGGTTGAAGGGTCGTAGTGACAACCTCCCCATCCACTCATGATCCACAATAATTTATATGTTGTTTTCACTACTGTCCAGTTAGGAACTCGTTGAATGTCAATTGATTAGGTAATTGAGGTTCGTCAAAATTTGTGCAATAATCCATAAACAGCTGATGGATAGGTGTTTTCTGAAATACGTTGACGCTCAAAACTTGCAAAATCCGGCTAAGGTTTTCGCCGAATCCATGAATCTTATTGAGACAGGCCACCATGAGGTAAACGCAGATGGCGATCCAGATTTGGGTCTTCACCGCGTTCACGGAGGTGCCGTAGAACGCTTTGATTCTGAGGTTTTGCTTGATCCATTTGAAGAACAACTCGATGTGCCAGCGACTCTTATAGATGCGGGCGATCATGATGGCAGGAAGACCGAAATGGTTGGTGATGAATACCAGACTCTTGCCTGTTTCGAGATCGACAAAGCGGATGCGTCTGAGTTTTTCGGGGTAGTCCCGTTTGCTCTTGGTAGTCTTCAAGCCGGCGCTCTGGTCGCAACGCAAGCCAATGGCTTTGTCGACCGGGCGGGACTCGCTGACGTAGAAAGCCATATTGCTCTTTGCACGGGTGACGAAGAACGCTCCGGCTTGATGGATGCGATAGAGCCGTGCGAAATCGACGTATCCACGATCCATGACATAGATGCTTCCCGACTCGAAAACGATTTGGTCGAGCACGTTCACGTCATGCACGCTACCGTCGGTAATGCTCATAAACACTGGTATGGAGCCTCTCAAGTCGATCATCGTGTGCAGCTTGACTGCGGCTTTGGTCTGCCTGAAACGAGCCCACGGGAACATCGAAA
>NZ_JACHVA010000093.1 GCF_014230055.1 Puniceicoccus vermicola
CAATGCGTTCGGTCTTCGTCCCGCAGCGCCCGCAGCGAACCCGACGGACACTCAACTCCAGACTTAACCGCTGATCCAACAGATCACAGTCGCGAATACGGCGCAGCGACTGGTCGTGAATCCTCCGGCAACTCTGCCCACAACCTCCACAGACCGGATCGTTTAGGGCCTCTAGGATGAACAACAAATGCCCTTTTCCCAGATGCTTGTGTTTATACAAAGTGTAGCCTTCCCAAAACAGGGAACATAGTACAGACTTCATGTTGAAGCGGTTTTGAAGTGATTGATGTTAGTGTAGTTACAATATCAGTTAACTTCGATTCCGCTTCTTTGCTACTTCTTTCCCGCCAATCGACGATGAACCAAAAAAAAAGGGGGATCTCTTTCTCGGTGTGAGTAAAGAAATCCCCCTTGCTGGAAATGGTTGCTTTTTAGGTTCGAGCGGAAGCGTGGAGAGGGTCTTGATGCCGGATCATCTCACGATTGGCACCTCCCGGCGGAACCATCGGCAGAACCTGTTGCTCAACGCAAATCGGTGCGTGGATGAGGACCGGGCCGGGGAGGGCGAAGGCTCGGACCAGTGCGGTCTCTTGGTCGGGTTCGTTGGCGAGGTCGACGGCGTCGAATCCCATGGAGCGGGCCATCATGCAAAAATCCGGTCCGTTTTGAAATTTCGAGGCGATCAAACGCTTCTCGAAGAACAGGGTTTGTTGCTGGTGAACCAAGCCAAGAGATTGGTTATTCATGAGGACGATCTTCAGATTGGCTCCTGCCTCGGCGGCGGTGATCATCTCCTGATTGTTCATGAGGAAACTCCCATCACCACTGATGCAAACCACGTTGCGCTCCGGCTCGGCGATCGCGGCACCCAGAGCGGCCGGGAGTCCGAATCCCATGGTTCCCAGGCCTCCGCTCGTCAACCACTGGCGAGGACGCTCGAAAGGGAAGGCTTGTGCCGTCCACATCTGGTGCTGACCCACATCGGTGGAGATGATGGCATCCCGTCCCGCGTATTGGGCGATCGCGCGGATCAGGCCGTAGGGCTGAGTCGGGTCGTCTTCTCCGGGCATGGCCATGGGATGTTCCCGTTTGAGGATTTCGATGTGCTCGATCCAGGCCGATCGGCTGCGTGCGGGCAATCTCTCCAAGAGTTCGGTCAGGAACCGATCAACATCGGCACGAATGGCCAGGGTTGGCTGACGGATCTTGCCGATCTCGCTGGAATCGATGTCCACGTGGATGACCTTCGCGTGCGGGCAGAACTCGGCGACCTTGCCGGTAGCCCGGTCGTCGAAGCGCGCTCCGAGGGCGATGAGCAAATCGCATTCCTCCAAGGCCATATTGGTGTAGGGGGCCGCATGCATGCCGAGCATTCCCAATGCGAGGGGATGGTCGGTGGGCATGGTGCCCAGAGACATCAAGGTGTTCACTGTGGGCAGATGCGATCTCTCGGCGAGAGTGCGCGCCTGCGGGGTGGCTTCCCCGTGGATGATGCCGCCGCCGAGATAGAGAATCGGCTTTTCGGCGGCTTCGATCATTTCGATGGCTTGCGCAACTGCAGCGGATTCCGGCTCGATGGGTGCCTCCGCGATGCCAATCTCCGGCCAATCCTCAAACTCGATGGTGGCATTCTGAACATCTTTGGGGATGTCGATCCAGACCGGCCCCGGGCGTCCGCTCGCGGCGATCCGGAAGGCTTCCGGAATGATGGTCAAAAGTTCCTCAGCCGATTGGACCAAGTAGTTGTGCTTGGTGATGGGCAGGCTGATTCCGAAAACGTCGACCTCTTGGAAGGCGTCGGTGCCGATCAAAGCCTGAGGCACCTGTCCGCTGATACAGACCACGGGAATCGAGTCGAGCTTGGCATCGGCGATCGCCGTGAGGATGTTGGTGGCGCCTGGTCCGCTGGTGGCGAAGCATACGGCTGTCTGGCCCGAGGCCCGGGCCATTCCTTGAGCGATGAATCCCGCTCCTTGTTCGTGACGCGCGAGGACGTGCTGGATCACAGGACGGCGCGCGAGGGCGTCGTACAGGGGCAGGTTGGCCCCTCCGGGAATTCCGGCAATGGTGCGGATTCCCTGGCGTTCCAGTAAGCGTATCACGAGATCGGCTCCGGTCATTTTCATGGTATTGTTCATTGTGGCGGTTAGAGCCGCTGGAAGTGTCCGGCGCAGATCATAAAAAACCCCCGCCGGACGAATCCGGCGGGGGTTAAAAAATTGCGTTAGAAGTTTTCTACGCCCGCGCGGATTCGTTCGAGGCCACGACGACCACGACGACTTTTACGAGCACGACTAGGAGATTAAACTTCATTGGATGCTTGTTAAGAATCAGGCGCGGTCTGATCTGTCAAAGAAAAAGGGGCGGAAGAGAAAGGAGGAGTCTGCTGCTCGCTCGGAGTCGAAGAGTCGTTGGCAGATTGAAGCTTGCGGATGCGCACCGCAGAAATGCGCTGGAGAGTTTGGGAAGTTACGGAACCATCTTTGTGTCGCGTTTCGCTTTTTCTGATGGTTCCTCCCACATAGGTCCACTCTGCATTGAGGGCGAGGATCAGGGAGGTATCGATTGAGCCTCGCTGAAATCCTTCGGAGAATCTTCGGTAATCGAGGGAGAGGTCGAATGCATCCTCTTTTCGGGAGATTTTGTAGGTCGCGGAAAAGTTCTCCTTGAGTCTGACGATGCCTTGAGAGTCTCCGGTGATTGCGATGGTGACAATGTCGGCCAAGTTTTCGAGTTTTTCGGTGATCTCTGGGACTTCGAATGAGTAGGGTTCCCGTGTGCCGTCCGGACTCAACCGGTACATTTCTCCTTCAGCGAATTCAATTGGAGGTACGTTCTTGTCCGTCTCGAGCCAAAGAATTTGGAGCTCGTAGGGAAAACTCTCCTCGACTTCTTGGGTCCAGTCGGAGTTGGAAGTTCCGTCCCCGAATATGGCGGCAGTGTCACTCGGTAGCGGTTCGGCCGGAAGGAATTGAACGGTTAGGAATAGGAGGAGGAAGAGTTTTTGCATGGTGGTATGGAAAATAGCCTTTGCCTGGGGGGGGCGTTGGAATCGGGGAGCTTAAAAGCCAGGGGTTGATCGTGGATTGATGTGCGACTTCATCCCGGAAAAGACGAAGCCGTAGTATTGGTCCTGATCTCCGGTCTGCACATGATCTCCTGCGGTTAGATCATATTCCCGGTGAACTTCCCGTCTGCCTTCCCATCTTCTGCATCGACCTGCTCGACGATGGAGGAAAGTTCGGCAGGGCTGATCGCTCCTTTGCTCGTGAGGAGACGAATCAGCTAGGCGAGGTAGAGCTTCATCTCGGCGTTCTCTGCGATCAACTTTTCGATCTTCTGGTCCTGAGACAGGTCTTTGTGAAAGGACCCGCGGATTTCCCGTTTAAGAGAATCGATGTCTCGTTCGGTATCTTGGATATCCAAGCGATTTCCGACGTCGCCGAGGAAAAGTGTTCTGCCCCATCCCATAATTCTGTCCTGTCTTTGGAGTTTTCTGCGCAAAGTGTGGTCGCCCTCTATTTCACTGGATGAACGACGCCGAGTGATCGATGAGTATGCTCCGAATCGAGTTCTGTCTCAAGGAGAAAGTGAAAGTTCCGAATCGAACGAAGAACATAGACCTACCCCATTGCCTAAGGCCTTCTTTAGGGAGCGCGGTGCTTCAGCCCGCGTTTTCGATGCTCTCTCGCGATTGCTCACGCGGGCTGAAGCATCGCGCCGGTCTTGCTCAAAGTTTGGGGAAGTGCGCAAAAAAAAAAACCGCCCAAAGGACGGCTTTTAAAAATAATGGTGCTCGAGGCGGGACTTGAACCCGCACGGCTTTCGCCACACGCCCCTCAAGCGTGCGTGTCTACCAATTCCACCACCCGAGCAATCAGGGAAAGGAAGGTTGTAGGCGGTTTGGGGTGGGGGGATCAACCCAAATGTTTCCATTTTGTCGATTTTTCCTGCGGCACAGGGTTTGACACCCCTCGCTGCCTCGGAAATAGTTCTCTCCGTTATATCACGATCGCTCGGGCGGATGTTCCGTTTCCGATTTCTCTCTTCCATGGCTGATAGCTCCGAAAACTCTTCCGACAAGAACGAAAGCCTCGATCTCGAGCAGTTGCGCGACCTTAGTTTTGCGCCGCAGTGGTCTTCAGGTGGCTCCTCTGGTTCATCCCAACGATCCAGAGAAGAACGTCCAAAATCCCGGTCTTCCGGTCCTGCCCGTGATCGCCGTCCGGCTCGCAAGCGTCCCAGCTCTGGAGCGCCTGGAGGAGGGGGAGGCGGCGGACCTCGTGGTAAGCGAGGAGAACGTCCGGCCCGACCCGAGCCGTATCGGCCGATCGTTAACTTTTCCATTTACCCGGAGGATGAGCCCTTCGACCTTTTGACCCAATCGATTCGTTCGAGCCTCAAGGTCTATGAGCTTTTCGAGGTCACCCAGTTGATCCTCGATAAACCGGACCGGATGGTCGTTGTGGTCACTCCGCTTTCCGATGAAGCTCCTCCGCTCTATGAGTGCTTGCCGGATCGGCAGTTGTTTCGGGATGAAACGACGGCGTTGATGCATGCGGCCAATCTCTTGCTTCCTTCGGTCTTCGAGGAAAAGGAAGAGGACGTGGATCCCCCGAGCGGAAACTTTTCGTCGGTGCTGCGCTGTAAGTTTTCAGGGAAGTATCTCCCGCCGAAGAGTTATCATCGTTATCAAGCTTTGCTTCAGGAGCATCAGCGGTTGAATTGCCCGGATATTTCGATTGAACGGGTCGAGAGTGGTCTTGAACCGGTTGCCGAGGAGGAAGCGGTACAAGAATGGCTTAAGTCGATGAGCCGTCGGTCGGTTTTTCGTCTGCGTTCTGCGTCGGCTCCGGTCGAAGCGGCAAAGCCAGAGGAAGCCAAACCCGAGGAAGAGACCCCAGTGGCCGATGGCGAAGCTCCGAAGTCTGAAGAGGCCTCCGCCCCCGAAGCGGGAACGGAGACTCCGGCAGCCGAAGAAGCGCCTGCACCGACACCGGAAGCGAAGGCTCCGGCAGAAGACGCGCTGGTTCTCGACTCGAGGGAAGCCGCTCTCAATCATTTGATTCGGACCAAGCGCGAAAAGCTGGTGCGGGAAACGCGACAAGCGCGAGTCCCGGCCCGCGCCTTGGCTGAAGCCGAGGATAGCGAAATTCAGAAATCGTTCGCTGCCTACGTGGAGCAGCAAAAGCGTTTCCCACTCGATTCGGCGAACAATGTCCGGATGAAGCTGCGGAAGGGGAAGTTCTTCATCTTCAAAAAAGGGAAGAAAGGCATTAGCTATGTTTCCGCCGTGCGTCGGAAGCACCGCCCCCAGAATTCGGTCTTTGCCGATTCGGTGGAAAAGATCATTTCCCTGCTCGAGGCGAATCCAGAGATCAAGTTGAAGACGCTTCCAGGACTCTTATACCCAGAGCGCGTCGATGAGTCTGGAAAGGCGAATCTTGAACCGGATGAAACTCGTCAGATCGTAAAGGATCTGAAGTGGCTGAAGTCGGAAGGCTATCTTTACGAATACGGAGATGGGACTTTGGAGATGCACTCCAAAGAAATCGAGAATCCCAAGGGGTCCTCGGGACCGAAGCCAGCTCCGGAAGCGCAAGAGCCGGCTGAAGAAAAAGAGACGACAGAAGAGTCTCCAAAGTCAGATTCCTGAGCCTTTTCATAGGGGAGTGAACCTGCTTCCCAATGCTTCTGCGAGGCCTGAATGCGCACCTAGTTGGCGGAATCGGACTGCTCTGATTCCGTGCGAGCACTTTACGGGAGAGGCTTCTCCTGGGAATACAATTCGCCCCAGTGGTGCTGCATATGCTTACACACAAGCCTATGGCTCTGGACGGTCTCGAAAAGGAAAGAACAGGGGAGCGCGGAATTCATTCCGCCCCGCATGCCTCTCAGGACTTTCGCCTTAGATTCTGAGGGAAACTTTTCATGTGCAGCCAATCTGACGGGGCGGAATGAATTCCACGCTCCATTTTAGCCATGCTCCTGCAGGGCAACTCGAAGATTTTACAGGAGAACGTTAGTCGAGGAATTTGTGTGTAAGGATATGGCGCTGAGGGGTCACCTCTGTCAGCAGGGAACGTGTTGGCCGTATGTAGGGAATTTTTCCCTGCAACTCCACTGGAGAATCCCGTGGACGAGGAAAGGCATGTTCTTGGATCCTGAATGAATCCCTAACCGAGAACCTTCCTGGGCTCCCGTGGGGCGGGCGCGGCTAGAGATCCCAGCTCGGTCGCATTTGCCCGTCGCGGCGCATGCCTACCGGTGTGCCGAATACCTCGTGGAGGATGAAGCTCTTTTGAAGGTTTTGCGGGTCGTCCAGCGCTTCGCGCAGGAACTGGCGGTAGGATGTCGCTGACTTTTGAGAACGAGCTTTCGCGGCTGCCTGATTGATGAAGGCGACGCGTTGCCGGGCCTGACGGCGGGCGGAGTCGGCTTTTTCCTGTGAGCGACGGACTTCTTCCATCTGCACTTCGAGATCCCGTTCGATGTTCGAGGTGGTGGCGAGGGCGGGCTCCGATGCCGATTCCCGGTTTCGGGAGGAGCTGGAACGGCGCTCGACCATTCCGCGGTGCGGTTGCGATTCGCGGAGGACAGCGCCTCCTCGTTCTGCTTCGGGGCGGGAAGCCTCGGGTGGCTTTTCCTCACGTTGATACTCTTGCGGGGAGCCTTGGCGCCGCTCTTGAATCTTCCGACGCAGCTCCTCTCGAATCTTGCGCAGGTCGTCGCTGGGTTCTTTGCCCGGATCCTGCTCGTCCTCAGACTTTTTCCCAAGGAACTGCGACACGAAATAAATCGCGAAGAAGACCAGGGGGAGGAGGATCTCGAGAAGATTGTCCATAGCTTAGCTATTGTGCTGGTCGGAGGAGCGCTTAGCTCTGACCGGGGATTTCCGGAGTGTCTTCATCGTCTTTGGAGATGGTTTCCCGCATCTTGGTATCCGCTTGGATATTGTTGAGACGGTAGTAGTCCATGACGCCGAGGTTGCCTTCGCGGAGGGCATCGGCGATGGCCATCGGGACCTTGGATTGGGCTTCGACGAGTTTGGCCTGCATCTCCTGCACCTTGGCCTTCATTTCCTGCTCAAGGGCAACGGCGGCTGCGCGACGGATTTCCGCTTGGGCTTGGGCCATGTTCTTGTTGGCCTCGGCTTGGGCAACTTGCAGCTTTGCCCCAATGTTTTCACCGACGTCGACGTCGGCGATATCGATGGAAAGAATTTCAAAGGCGGTGCCTACGTCCAATCCACGTTGCAGAACGACCTTGGAGATGGAGTCCGGGCTTTCGAGCACGGTTTTATAAGTGTCGGCTGAACCGATGGTGGTCACGATCCCTTCCCCGACACGGGCGATGATCGTTTCTTCGAGGGCGCTTCCCACGTAGCGGTCGAGGTTGGAGCGGACCGTCACTCGGGCACGGGCTTTGACCTGAATCCCGTCTTTGGCGACCCCGTCGATGCTGCGGCGTCCGGCGTTCGGATCCGGGCAGTCGATCACTTTCGGGTTGATCGATGTGCGGACCGCTTCGACGACGGACTTGCCGGTTCCTTTGGTGGCCAGGTCGATGGCGCAGGCGCGTGTCCAGTCGAGAGCGATCGCGGCCTTGTCGGCGGCGATAAGGGCCTGGACTGTATGAATGATATTCCCTTCGGCGAGGTAGTGGGCTTCGATCTCGTCGGTGCTGATCTCAATCCCCGCCTTGGAAGCGGTGATCCGGGCATCCGTGACCAGCTTGTAGTCGACCGAGCGCAGCTTCATGGCCACGAGGGTGAAGATGCTGACCGGGGCTCCGGCAAGGTAAGCCTTCAACCAGACGTTGAAGAAAGAAATGAGGATGTACACGAGGATCAGGGCGATGACGACGAGGACGCCGGCGCCGACCATGGGCCAAGGGATTTCTGCGAGGAAGGTCAGGGAGTTCATATTTTTTCGATGATTAGGCGGAAATTATCGCGGGAAACGACGCGAATGGATTGATCTTTCAGGAGGAATCCTGAACGGGAAAAGGCTTCGAACTTCTGGTCGCCGATGCGGATCATCCCCGTCGGAGACATCGCGGTCAAGGTAACTCCCTCGGCTCCGATCACCTCGTCTGTGGAATGGACCGATTCGGATCTTCCAGTGACAGCGGAGGAGAGAATGAAGCGATTGCGGAACTTGGATTTTCCTAAAAGTTTAAACTCGAAGTAGACGAGAAGGAGAATCCCTGCACCCGCTCCGGAAAAGAGAAGGACCGAGCCGCCGAGGCCCCAAGGGGCGTAAGCGAGATAGGAGGCTCCGATCAACGCCGCAAAAGCGAGAAGTCCGAGGATCCCTCCGGGAACGACGATCTCAAAGCTCGCGAGGATCGCAGCGAGAAGAATGAGGCCGACGATCTCAGCCATGATGGTTTTCCTTTCTCCGGGTGGGTTCGACGGTGAGGGCAAAATCCTGATAGCCGGTTACGGTAATCGGGGTTCCGTGTTCGACGAGACTGAGGCGGGATTTGGCTTGGTAGCGTTTCCCGTCGATCTCGACTTCTCCGTTCGGAAAGAGATCGGTGATGGCGGTGCCCGTAGCCCCGAGGTCCGGCCACCCGGAAGGAGTATTCGCGGGCCGGTTGCCGCCGGAAGAAGCACCTTGGGGGCCGGGAGTCGGTCTGCCGACTGCGGACTGCAGCACGAGCTTATTCCAGATCCAAGTCTTCGGTAGAAACCGGGCAAGGAGGATGGCCCCGACGATTGCGATGACCATACCGATGACGAGGTCGAGGATGGGCTCGGTAAAAGTGCCGCCGTTCCAGTCAATGGGTTGGTCGGGCCAGATATCGGCCAATGACCAGATCAGCGATCCGAGGATAAGGATGATCCCGATCACGGCCGGGAAGACGAGTCCTGGAAGGAGGAAGAGTTCGACGAAGAAGAGGCCTATCCCAAGGATGAAGAAGAGGAGGGCTTCGTATCCGGCCAGGCCCGCGATGTGGCTGCTGATGAAGACGACGCCGAGGATCAGAATTCCCCCGATGCCGAAAATGCCGAATCCAGGGGTCTTGAATTCGATAAAGAGGCAGAGCATTCCGGCACCCATCAGGAGGGGAGCGATCGTATTGAGGTAGTGGGCCAAGGACTCGGACCAGGTTACCTCAAAAGAGCGAATTTCATAGTTTGAGGGTCCGTAGAGGTTGTCGAGAAGAGCGTCGATCGAGTCGAAAATGCCGGAGCCGAGAAGGGCTTGCGGAGGTTCTCCATATTCCTTCATGGCTTCGCTCGCGGTTAGGGAGAGGAGTTCATCTTCTCCTTTCAGCGTGTTGCCGTCGATCTCGAGAACGTACTTGGGGTCAGACATCGCGCGCATGACATCGGCACGGTAGCGATAGTCTGCGGTGAGGGATCGCACCTTTGCCTGGATGTAGCTGTTGAGCTTACGCTGCATTGATTCTCCGATGTCCTGCCCCGTTCCCGACACGGCTTCGGCCGCTCCTATGATTCCCTTGGGATTGAAGTAGATGCGGTCGGTTGCGATCGAGATAAAGGCACCTGCCGACATGGCTTCGGTATCGATATAGGTGTAAACCTCGCCGCTAAAACTATCGAGTGCTTCCATGATCTCCAGAGTCGGCCCCAATGAGCCGCCGGGAGTATTCATGTCGATGATGACGGTCTCGATTCCGTTTTCTTCGGCGGCCTTCAGTCCCCGGCGAAGGATGTAGAAGGTCGGTGTCGTAATCTGACCCTGTATGGGGAGGATGTAGACACTTCGGGTTGCCTCTGTTTGCCCGGCGGAAGTTTCAGGCTGCGCGGGATTATCCGTTGGCTCAGTCTCTTGAGGCGAGGAAACTTCCTGAGCTACCAGAGATCCCGAGAGGGTGCAGAGGTAGAAAAAAAGGTTCATCGTCGATTGGCGGGAAAGAAGTAGCAAAGAAGCGGAATCGAAGTTAACTGATGTTGTAACTACACTAACATCAATCACTTCAAAACCGCTTCAACATGAAGTCTGTACTATGTTCCCTGTTTTGGGAAGGCTACACTTTGTATAAACACAAGCATCTGGGAAAAGGGCATTTGTTGTTCATCCTAGAGGCCCTAAACGATCCGGTCTGTGGAGGTTGTGGGCAGAGTTGCCGGAGGATTCACGACCAGTCGCTGCGCCGTATT
>NZ_JACHVA010000094.1 GCF_014230055.1 Puniceicoccus vermicola
CGGAACCTTCCAAGGACCGGCTGCTTTAGCTGCCGATTCCCACGTTACGGGGACCGCTCCTACGTGTGAGAGAGCTGGAAGCTCTCACTACTTTGACTTTCCCGTCGCAGAAGCACGGAAGGCCCGTCTGTGATGAACTCATTCCGAGCTTTTGAAGCTTCGGATGAATCACAAAGGCGCAATACGGGGCGTCGGGATTGTTTTTGAAATAATTCTGATGATAGCGCTCGGCCGGATAGAAAGTTTCCAGAGGCTCGATCTCCGTCACGATCGGATTCTTGAAATCGGCTTGAGCCGCAGAGCGTGACTCAAGAGCCATTTTTTTCTGGTCGTCGCTTTGGTAGAGCACTATCGAGCGATACTGCGTGCCCACATCCGCTCCCTGACGATTTCTTGTCGTGGGATCATGGCCCTTCCAGAAAACGTCCAAGATCTCGGGAATCGAAATCACCTCCGGATCAAACTCAATGCGAATGACCTCCGCATGACCCGTCTCTCCGCGACAGACCGCCTCGTAGGATGGATCGGCGACCTCTCCGCCCGCATAGCCGGACTCCACAGATTGAACGCCGGAGAGCTTCTGAAAAATTGCCTCAAGGCACCAGAAGCAGCCACCGCCGAGAACGAGCGTCTCTTGTTCTTTACTCATGAGGTAACTTCGGGGAATCCCTCAGATTTGCAAACGCAGGGTTCGTTCTCAAGTCCGCACCCTTGCGCGACTGTAAGAGCCAATCGGTTGCTTCTGTCTAAAATTCCCTCTCTCCCTCCCAGTTGAACGGCAGAGATTCGCTTTCGCATCGATTGACGATGCTCCTACGACTTCGATTCGTCCTGCTTCAAGACCCGCTCGACATACTCCGATACATTGCAGGTCAGCATTCGACTGCCGTCCGGGCGGATTTCGAGAACCTTGTTGACCACGGGATCGAGAAAATCACGGTCGTGGCTGACGAGGATCACCGTCCCTTCAAATTCCCGAATCGCATCCTGGAGAACTTCCTTACTGCGGATATCCAAGTGGTTGGTCGGTTCGTCAAGAATCACGCAATTGCAGGGCCGCATGAGCATCTTGGCCAGAGCGACACGATTGCGCTCCCCTCCCGAAAGAACGGACACCGATTTCGCCTGATCCGTCTTCGAGAAAAGGAGGGCTCCCAAGGCTCCCCGCGGATTGGCATCGCCTTCCGGCCGAACAGAGGCCTCGACCTCCTCCAGCACGGTTTTATTCGGGTTCAACTCCTCGGCCTGCTGCTGCGCAAAATACCCAAACACGGTCTGCACGCCCACATCCATCTCTCCCGAGTCATAGGGCTCCACGCCCGCGATAATCCGGGCGAGAGTGGATTTACCCGCACCATTCACCCCGACGACGGCGATCCGGTCGCCTTTGTCGATCCGGAGGTCCAGCCCCCGGAACACCTTGATGTCGCCAAAAGACTTATAGAGTTCTTTCAGCTCGACCACCTTCTGGGAGGCCGGTGGGGGTGGCGGGAAGCGGAAGAAAATCTTCTTTTCGTCGCGCTCGACTTCAACGATGTCCATCTTGTCGAGCTGCTTGATGCGACTCTGCACCATCCCCGCCTTCTTTTGATTGCCGCGAAACCGGTTGATCAACTCTTTCTGGCGGGCGATTTCCTTTTTCTGATTGTCGGCCTTGCGCCGTTGGGTCGCGATAATCTCAGCCTTGTTCTTTTCGTAGAAATTGTAGTTCCCGGAGAACGAATTGAGATTGCCGAACTTCAACTCAAAGGTCCGGTTTGTCACCGAATTGAGGAACGCGCGGTCGTGCGAAATGATCATCAGCGAGCCATGATAATCCTTCAAGTAGCCTTCGAGCCAAGTTTGCGAAACGATGTCCAAGTGATTGGTCGGTTCGTCCAAAAGGAGGAGCGACGGGGTCTGCAAGAGTAGCTTGCCCAGAGCGATTCGCATCTGCCAACCACCCGAGAACTCACCGGTATCGCGTTCGAGATCGGTCATCGAAAAGCCAAGACCGAGGAAAACCCGCTCAATCCGGGACTTCATCTTTTCCGGCTCGTGGTCTTCGAGCTGTTGCTCCCATTCTCCAATGGTGTCGATGATGTCGTAATACTCTTCATCTTCGGGATCGAGCTCGTACATCCGCTCAGTTGCTTCGTCGATCTTCTTCTGCAAGGAGAGGACGTCGGCAAAAGCTTGCTCCGCTTCCTTATACAGGGTGCGGCCACTCGTCTCGATCCCGTCCTGCGGGAGGTACCCGAGACTGACAAAACTGGGCTTCTCGATCTCGCCCTCGTCTGGGGTTACCTCCGAGAGGAGCAGCTTGACCAAAGTGGACTTGCCCGACCCGTTCACACCGACCAACCCAATCCGGTCCCGCTGACCGATGGTTACGTTGATCTGCTTGAAAAGGGCCCTGTCACCATAGGACAGAGAAATATCGCGCAAAGTAATCATCGAAGCGTACTACGGCGGCCTCCCGACTCAGCGCAAACCGAAAGGGGTCGATTCCGAGCATCTCTGAAAAGTTTCTCGTTACCAATTGGCTTTTCCGGCCTCCGCGGAACAGATACCCGGCTCGTGAACAAGCGTCGCTGCGCACTTCATTGGGAGCTTCCTGACTCGACTCAACGCTCCGAATACCTACCATCCTCCCCTGTATGGATATCCTCAAACACCTTTACTCCCAAAAATCCGAACACACCGATGGTTTAAATCAAGAGGAGCGTGAAGCCATTCTCGACCTTCTCCTCTTCGCCGTCTACGCCGACAATCATCTTTCCCTCGCTGAGGACCGAATCATCAAAAACGAAGTTGAACGGCTGCAGTGGGAGTCCGGCACCTCTATCGACTACTACGTCGACGAGGCCACCGGTTCGGCGAGGGCAGCCCTCAGCTCAGAAACAAGAGAAGCCCAATTTCTCGAATCGATTCAAACTCGCCTCAAATCTCCGGAGGCGAGGAACCGAGCCCTCAGCCTGCTGTCGAAGCTTTTCTATTCGGACGGCGAGACCCGGGAAGAACGCAATTTTGCCCAGAAAATCCGTCAGCTCCTCGCCTAGGCGGACGACGGCCCTATCCTCCACCCCATCGAACCTTCCATCCCCCATTTCCCTTATGCGATTTCTGCTTTATCTCCTCCCCTTAGGTTTTCTGCTCCCCTCACTCTGGAGCGCCTCTTTTCCGGCTAAAATCCTCGATTACGAAACCACCGGCACGACGGTTTACGACTCAATGCCTCTCGGTTTTTCGGTTGCCGATTTAAATCCCGAATCCGGGGCCAAATTCGATATCTACTTTTACGACAACGGAAACGAAAAACTTCCTGACGGAGTGAGTGACCCGGTACAAAAGGAATTCGGCCAGGTATTTGCGGCGATCTACCAAATGCAGAGGTTGGGATACTACCGCGATATCGGAAAGCCGATGATGTCCAAGGGCTCGATCGATCTAGGAGGAGAGACCATCTCCTGCCTCTCCGGAATGATTCAGTTTCAACAGACGGAAAAAGGAAACCGAACGGACTATCTGGGAACCCGCACCTCTTTCGCTTTTCTTACCGCTTATCAGGGGAGGTTTATTAAGGTCCGATTCACCATGAATACTGCCGATCAGGATTTGGCCTCCGAAAGGTTTACCGCAATCATGAACAGGTTGGAGTCGTGTTTCCCCTCCAAGAAAAATCAGCCAAGCTCGCCTCCGAAAGAAACTCCTTCGCGTCCCGAAAAGCCGATTAGTCCGCGCTCTGATCAGGCCGCTTAGATCCCCCTTTCCGCCCTCCTTCTCCCCATCTGAAACAGGCAGGCGGCCAACCTTAACACCGCCCTGATTCGTTTTTCGGCCTTTTCGTATTGGAGAGAAGACTAGTCCTAAAATCGAATCACCCAATCCAGGATTCAGAAAGACTCCTCTTTTCCCGTGATGAACCCCCGAGAACCAGTGATTGACGGGAGTAACCATTTGACTACTCTACGCCGGATTATCAAATTTTTGTAAATGAATGGACAGCACAAAGGTTCCTACAAGAGCATTCGCTTGTTGGAGAAGACTCTCGAAGTCAGCAATAGTTCCATTGTCTTCACGGATGCCCGAGGCAACATCACTTACGTCAATCCTGCCTTTGTTGAAAGAACTGGCTATTCGGTCGATGAGGTTCTCGGAAAGAATCCCCGAATCCTCAAATCGGGGCGGATCGATAAGAGCATTTACGAGAATCTCTGGAAGACCATCTCGGCTGGCGGCACTTGGTCCGGGCAAATGCAAAATAAAGCCAAAGACGGCACTCTTTTTTGGGAACAAGCAACGATCTTTCCGGTCTTTGATCGCGAACGTGAGATCTCGCAATATGTTGCGATCAAGGAAGATATCACTGCGCAAAAGCGAACCGAAACAATCCTTCGCTGCGTCGGAACGGCCAATCAACTACTCCTTCAGTCCCCGAATCTGGAGATAGCGATCCCCCAGATTCTCGAGCTTCTCGGCCAAGCGTGTGATGTCGACCGCGCCTATCTATTCCAATATTCCGAACCTATATCCGACCCAAAGCAGGCCCGGATTTCGCTAAAATCGGAATGGAACTCCGGTGCCTTTGCGCCGCAGATCGACAACCCCGAGCTCCAGGATCTCTCCACCAATCAGGGGCTCATGAAAGAATGGATCGCCAGTCTGGTAGATGGAAATCCGATCAGGGTGAATGTCGCTGAACTTCCAGAGCCCGAGTACAGCCTGATGCAGAGTCAGGATATCGTTTCCCTCCTCCTCATCCCGGTCCACGTAGGAAGAAGACTCTTCGGGTTGATTGGTTTTGATGATTGCCAGATCGAACGAGATTGGCCGGATCAAGAGATATCACTTCTCCTTTCCGTCTCGGGCAGCCTGGGAATAGTTCTTCAAAAAAAGGAATACGAGCACGACATCCAGGAAGCTCTCATCAAAGCCGAAACTTCGGCGATGGAGGCCATTCAGGCCAACTCGGCGAAGAGCGCATTCCTGGCCACCATGAGTCACGAAATTCGCACCCCGCTCAATGGGATCCTCGGAATGACTCAGATCATGCTCGAAGAAGAAACCTCTGAGGAAAAGCGGGATTTTCTCGAGACCATTCACAAGAGTGGAGAGAACCTCTACGGTTTACTGAATGACATCCTCGATTTCTCCAAAATCGAAGCTGGAAAACTGGAAATTGTCTGCCGAATCTTCTCGATTCGATCCATCGCCTCCGAAGTTCGAAACCTTTTCGTCGGTACAGCACGCGAAGCCGGACTCGAACTGCTGCTGGATTGCCCAGACGACCTTTCCGAACGGGTTTACGGCGACCCAGACCGAGTGCGTCAGGTTCTGGTCAACCTCGTCTCCAATGCCCTCAAATTTACGGAGAAAGGCAAAATTGAAATCCGGGTAATGTCGGTCGAGCAAGAGCGCAAGTTCATCCAAGTACAAGTTGAGGACACTGGAATTGGGATCCGCCCGGAGCTACAGGGCACTCTCTTCGAAATGTTCACTCAAGGTGACTCCTCGACAACACGTCGGTTCGGAGGAACTGGACTCGGGCTCGCTATCAGCCGGCGTCTGATGGAAGCGATGGGTGGACGTATCTGGTTCGAAAGCACCCCGTTCGTTGGAAGCCGTTTCTTCTTCGAATTCCCGGCCGAACTGCCAGACAAAGAGATGAATAAAGACCAAGAAACTCTTCCAAACTTCGAACTCCCGAAACTCAAAATCCCAGACCGACCGGAACCACCGAGAAACCTCAAAATCCTTATAGTCGAAGACAATCCGGTGAATCAAAGGGTCGCCGAGCTCCAACTGCGCAGCCTCGGTCAAGACTGCGAATCCGACGACAACGGCAGACAAGCCATCCGCCGCTTTGAAAAAGGAGAAACCTTCGACATCGTCTTTATGGACTGCCAAATGGCTGGCATTAATGGCTTCGAAGCCACGGAGCAGATCCTTTCCATCGCCGAAAAACCACCCTACATCGTCGCTCTTACCGCCTCTTCCGCTACGGTCGACCGGGAGCGTTCCGTCAACGTGGGAATGAAGGAGTATATCGTCAAACCAGTGAACAAAGAGAAACTCGCAGGCGTGATAGAACGTTTCCAGAAAGAGTCTAAATAATCTCCTTTCCCTTCTTGCTTTCTCCGCAGGGATCGTCCAAAACCTGTACTTTCCACCCGCCACCTTAGCTCAGCTGGTAGAGCAGTTGATTTGTAATCATCAGGTCGTCGGTTCGATCCCGACAGGTGGCTCCAGTCCCAGCATCCGTGAAAGCGGGTCTACTCCAAAGTTTGGGGACCGGGCATAATTTGTGATTATTTTTCTTTAGGATTATTGTGTGTGTTCATTGGCACTGAGCGAGGACGCGCAGTCGGTAATTTTCAAAGTTTCTGAAGCCGAAGGCTCTTCTTTGGATGAGTTTCATTTTTCTGTGGAAGCCTTCGGTGATGGCATTGTTTTTGGTAAATCGCCACATGGTGGCGATGGGCTCGATCCATTGTTGGAGGGTCTTGGCGAGGGTTTTGAGTTGTGCAAAGCCCTGTTGTTGTAGTTCTTCGATATGTCGATAGAGCTCTTTGGCATTTGATCGACACTTCTTTGCTGTGCAGGACTTCTGGCAGAGAAGGGAGTGGATTTGCCATCGTTTGAGATAGAGGGGCTCGAGGGTTGGGTGCTTGTCGAAGAGTTCCTGACGGCGTCGGATCTGTTTTTGCGAGAGGCGCCCGGGTCGGGTTCGCAGGATCGCCAGGAGTCCGCTGTTGCGGGTAATCTCGGGAGCAATCTCACGGCAAAGGCCCGTGAAGTGATGAGCGAGT
>NZ_JACHVA010000095.1 GCF_014230055.1 Puniceicoccus vermicola
CCGAAAACACAGAGATGCCGGAGAATCTTCTTACGGGTATTCTCCGAATCACTGGATCTTTCCCTCTTCGATTCTCATCGCCTTGCGGGCTCCGTGAGAGAGGAAGGCCTCCTCAAAGGTTTTTTCCCTGTGTGGCGTTTCTCCCCGCACCTATGGTTACATACGGCGACGGAGTGGTTATCAATCGACTCTTGACGAGGTTAGCGAATATGCTAACTTTTTGGGGTGCGATCAATCCAATTCTACAGGCAGCAATCTGGAGCCTGCCCGGTTGAGGATTTTCTTGAATCTCTCGATGGCAAGCAGGCCCAAAAAGTTGCCTGGGTGCTCGATCTGGTCCGCACCCTTCCAAGGCCACCGACTCAGTACTTCAAGAAATTGGTAGGAACGGAGCTCTGGGAGGTTCGAGTCGAGTTCGGAGGCAACGCCTTCCGGATTCTCGGTTTCATGGACGGCGAAAATCTCGTCGTTCTCGCCAGCGGCTTTGCCAAAAAGACTCAGAAAACACCGAAACAGGAAATCGAAACGGCGGAGCGCCGGCGAAAAGATTACTTCTTAAGAAAAGGATGAACCATGGATGATCTCGATAAATACATTCAACAGCGCAAGGATCGCGACCCTTCCTTTGCCGAAGCATACGAATCGGGCTATCAAGAGTTCCTCATCGGGGTTCTCCTGAAGGAAGCTCGCCAAAGCGCGGGGGTTACCCAGGAAGAGTTGGCGACTGCCATTCACACGAAGAAGTCGGTAATCTCCCGGCTGGAGAATCGGGCCAGTGACGCGCGTGTCTCGACACTCCGCAAGGTTGCTCAGGCTCTCGGAAAGGAATTGGTCATTGAATTACGGGATCAGGTATCGAAGCCAAAGCGGAGAAGGGTAGCGCGAGAGAAGATGGCTCCCGCCTGATGCTTGAGCGCCTCCCTTCCTCCTTAGAGGAATGGAGAGAGCCATTTCTCCGAAATCCATATCCGCTGGTCCGGAAATTCTCCTTTTATGGGGGTAGAGAAGATGATAAATTTGACTGTTGCTGGGATGGGAAGTCGTTCAGGATCACGACCCTAAGTTCGACCCTACCCGCCGGAGATCCGGAATTGCCGCAAAAAAGCGCAAGAACCGCAAAAGAGGACCGCGGATTTCAATACGCCCCGTAGGAGTGGCCGCGCTGGTCAAGCCACGTCTGATGCGAAAAAGGTCTTTCCCCCGAGAGGTGCGAGTATTGTCAAGAATCAAGACGTGACGTCTTTTTGGTGTCCTCTGTAGAGAAGGTCCGTGGCCGCTATCCGCAATGGGTCGCGGAGCGCCTTCCTTCCGATGCTTGGACGGAGGATAGTGGGGTCGCGTTTCCCCTTTATCGGATGGCTGGTTCCTGCCTGAATTTTCCAAGGTTATTACAACTGGGATTGGATGGCTTGGAAGCCGAGCTGGCGGATACACCATTCAAGTTCGTAGCCGATCATTTGCGCGATACAATCGATTCCTACATCGGATCGGTTTCTGAGGAAATGGTTAAGACGCTGTTGGCGATCCGCAATAAACCACCACGGCATTTCCGGGAAGCAATCCAACTGTTCTGGCTTTATGCCCTTCATTCCGGAACTTGGAATTACGGTAGGCTCGACGTAGCTTTAGGCTCATTTCTTAAGGCCGACTTGGATAAGGGAGTCTTGAATCGTGAGGAAGCTTTGGAGTTGGTCTGTGGTCTTTGGAGGTTGATGCATTCTTACGACAATATGTATGACAATCGCCTAATCGTCGGAGGGCGGGGGAGGCCCGACGAAGCGGCTGCGGATGAATTCGCCCTGCTCGCGATCGAGGCGACCCGGAAAGTTCGCCTCAATCAGCCTCAACTGTCCCTACGATTTTATGACGGGCAAAATTCCGAGTTGTGGGAGCGAGCGATCGATGCGATCGGGGAGGGATGCACCTTTCCGATGCTTTACAACGATGAGGTCAACATTCCGGCGGTGCAGAAGGCTTTTGGGGTGAGTGCCGATCTCGCCGAGCAATACACTCCTTACGGTTGTGGCGAGTATGTGTTAAATCACTACAGCGAAGGGTCTCCCAATGGTGTGATCAATTTGCTCAAGGCCTTGGAGATTACTTTGCATAGCGGCCGCGACCCCAATAACGGGCGTCAGGTCGTTGAAGATGTTCCATCAGCCGCAGACTACCAAGACTTCGATGCCCTATGGCAGAGCTATTGCCGGGTTGTTGAGTATCACGTGGCTGTTTTGGCTCACCAGCAGAAACTGGAGTATGATGTCATGGCGGAAGAGGCACCATTGGCCTTTATCAGCGCATTGACATCCGATTGCGTGCAGCAAAAGAAGTCCGCCTTTGGTGGAGGCGCACGTTTCCTGGGAGGATGCTTGGAGACTTACGGCTACACGAATGCGGCCGATAGTTTGCACGTTTTGCAGGAACTGGTCTTTAACCAGAAGCGATATACTTTGCCCCAGCTCGTCGAGGCGATGGATGCCAACTATGAAGGCTTTTCTGAGATCCAAGCAGCTTGCCGTCAGGTCAGTAAGTATGGAAACGACGAAGGAATGGCGGACTCGATGGCGCGGAAGGTTCATGAGCATATTTGCAATGAAGCTTCAAAGCAGGCTGTGAAGGTTGGGCTGTCGAGTTATCTGGTCGTGGTGATCAATAACTGGGCTAACACCGTTCTCGGTTGGAAGACCTGCGCGAGTGCCGACGGGCGCAAGTCCGGACAACCGATGGCCAACGCGAACAATCCATCTCCTGGTAGCGATCTCAACGGGGTAACGGCCTTTTTGAATTCCCTGGTGAAGCTCGATCCTTCGTTGCACGCCGGAGCTGTCCAAAACATGAAATTCTCAAAAGAATGGTTTGGAGAGATGAGGCCGAAGTTCGAAGCCTTGATAAAGACCTATTTTCTTCATGGAGGTGCCCAAGCGATGATCACCGTAGTTTCCCGGGATGACATGGAAGCTGCGATGCGCGAACCGGAAAAGTGGGGACATCTAATGGTGCGAGTAGGAGGATTTAGCATTCGCTTCGTGGACCTTCCGCGCCCAGGTCAGCTAGAGGTTTTGGCGAGAACTCTGAATTAGTTCAATGAGCGCAAACGGGACAGTCATTGAAACGGGTATTATATTCGATATCCAACGGGCATCATTGCACGATGGTCCGGGGCTTCGGACTACGGTCTTCCTGAAGGGATGTCCGCTACGTTGCGCCTGGTGCCATAACCCGGAATCCCAGAAGCGGGAACCGCAAGTCGGTCAATCGGGGAAAGTTTACGGACGGCGGATGTCAGTAAAAGAAGTCATGGAAGTCGTTCGCGCGGATCGTTCATTCTACGAGTCATCGGGTGGGGGAATGACCGTCTCCGGCGGTGAGCCAACGGTGCAGTTTGAATTCTGCCGGGCGCTCCTCGAAGCAGCAAAGTGTGAAGGGATTCATACTTGCTTAGACACTTGTGGCCAGGTCTCCCACGAGGGGCTGCAGGAACTCTTGCCGTGGGTGGATCTCTTTCACTTCGACCTCAAGCACTGGAATGCTGCAGGCCACCGCCAGTGGACCGGAGTCGATGGTAGCCTCATTCAGGAGAATCTCGACTGGCTTCTGGAGCAGGGCGCCCGCATTCACCTGCGATGCCCGATAATCCCGGGAGTGAACGACGACGCGGAACACGCAGCCTTTCTAGACCGTTGGGAAGAGCATCCCGGAATCGAGTACTTGGAGCGCCTTCCGTATCACACGATCGGCAACGCCAAATACGAAGACCTTGGAATGACCGTTCCGCAATTCTAGTATCCCGTTACATTCCTCGCACCAGTCAAATTCCAAGATTGTCAAAAATCTTGACGTCTACTTGGTTCCTCCGTGCCCCGGGAACGAGCCGTAAAGCAGTAACGTGGCCAACCCAAGTGATCCCTCAATCGTAGCGCGGTGCTTTAGCCCGCGGCATCCGTTAGCCATTTGCTGATTCCTTTCCGTTCAGCATTAGTGCCTTCCGATCACACCCGGTCCAGCGGACTGACACATTGCTCGGCCTGATCCTCCATCACATGGAGGTAAATCATCGTCGTCTCCACGGTTTGGTGCCCGAGAAATTGCTGCACCGTGCGGATGTTGGTCCCGTTCTCCAAGTGATGCGTCGCGAACGAATGTCTCAGAGCGTGGGAGTTCGACCGTTTGGGAATGTCCGCCTTCTGAGCAGCCACGCTCAACTCCCTTTGATAGGCTTTCGGGAGGATGTGATGGCGTCGCCGCGGCCCATCCGAATTGCGCGGATCGCGCGAAAGACTCTTCATTGGAAAAGCCCAGAACCACGCCCACGACTCACCCGCTTTTGGCATTTTTCGATCAAGAGCGTTCGGCAGGTAGACACCCGGGCGCCCCTCCTCACTGTCCAGATCATGAACGGTGCGAACATCCTGCAAGTACGCCTGCAAATCCTCGATGGTGGATCGCGGAAGCGGCACCATCCGGTCCTTGTCCCCTTTGCCTGCACGAATCGTCAGCTTCTTCCTTTCAAGATCGATGTCTTTCACCCGTAAGCGGCACAGCTCTGAGATCCGCAGCCCGCAGCCATACTGTAATCGAGCCATCAACTTCCAAACACCCTCCATCCGGTCGAGCAAGCGACGAATCTCTCCCTGTGAGTAGACGACCGGATAGTAGCGGTTGGGATTCGCCGCCACGTAGTCACTGAAGTCGCCTAATTCCATTTGCCGCGACTCCCTCAGGAAAAAGACCCCGGCGTTCAGGGCCTGCCGTTGCGTCCCCGCGCTGACTCCCTCTTCAACGGCCAGATGGCTCAGAAAAGCTTTCAGATCCTCCTCCCCGAATTCCTCCATCGTCTTTTTTCCGGCGACGAAGGCCTCCATCCTCCGCACCCAGCCAATATAGGCCTCCTCGGTCCGGTACGAAAGATGGCGGACGCGCATCAGCCGAATCATCTCCTCGATAAGTGGCTCGGGCGCCACCCGCTCCTGATACTCCCGTACGGTCACCCCGTAGGCCCGCCTGCCATCCGGCGAACCGTCTTCACCCTTGACCGTTCGGGCCGTCATCGGCTTCTGGATCTCCGCCGCTGTGCGGCTCTTTGCGTTCTTGAAAAACCAATTCAGCGCCTCCCGCCAACGCTCGACGATCCACTCCTCTGGCTTCCGCTCCCGAATACGGGCCTCGATGAACAAACGGGCCGATCCGACCGTAGCCCGCTGCCGGCGCTTCTTCAAATCCCCGAGATACCACTGGATGGTGATCCGATAAGACTGCTTCTCGGAGTCTGAAAGGCGTTGTTTCTCAAGAACTTCAGCCCATCGCGGAAACGAGTAGAACTTCATCATACACCAATAGGTGAACATAAATTCACTAACCGCAAGAATAAAAGTCGCATCTCGCTCCGAAATGCAAATTAGATCGACCGAACACGCGCGCGTGTTATTGCAACACATTCTCAACTATCAGAATCCGAAAAGCTATTCTGACTCCCATATGCGGTTCTAAAATGCTCTTTATCTCTCCTATGTTTAACAACTTATCAATCCCAGATACTTTAGGATCGCCTGCTCCATTAGAAATGCATTAGACATTGGATCCGTTCAAAAATTACCCTAATAACACTGTTCTCCAAAAATAAATGATTCACGTTTATCCAGGCATGGGAGCTACATCAGCGATGTATCCCGATCCATGGCACGAGCTATCCGATGCCATGTTTCATGATTGGCCTGCCTATGCTGGAGAATCTACAATTCAAGAGTTAGCATCGAGAATCATTGAAGAGCACGAAATCAAAGACGGAGACACATTGATAGGATCCTCACTAGGAGGAATCGTATCCTCAGAAGTGGCGAACCAACTTTCACTACACTCCTTGGTTCTCGTTGGAAGTGCGAAAGATAAGGAAGAAATAAGACCGATACTTAGAATACTGCACCCTTTCGTTGATCTGGCACCGCTCGAGTTTCTAAGGGTCTCCTCGTCGTCTATCCCGAACGAATTAGCACGAATGTTCAGTCACACCGATGCTAGGTTCATACGGTCTATGTGCAAAGCGATCTTCAGTTGGGATGGACTAAAGAACGATGTGAGATTGATTAGGATTCACGGTAAAGGAGACTTGGTTATTCCTTGTCCTACCGAAGTCGAAGACCCAATCGATGGAGGACATTTGATTGCGATGACACACCCTATGGAATGCATGAAAAAAATAAAGGAGAACCAGTCGGTCGATACAACTCCGGTTAGCGCTCCGCGCTAACCTCCGCGTATCACCTCGACGTTCGCTAAAAAATGAAGACATTCAAATGGAGCATTCCTGAGCCGAGGCATCATTATCCTCGGGTTGAGGGACCAAAAAAGAAATGGAATGAAAGAATAGGAAATCCCCTTTGGCTGACTTCCCTTATGGTCTTCATAGTCGCCTCTTTGCTTTTGTTGACCAAGGCTTCTAGTCCAGCAGGCTTACTGTTGTTTATGCCATTTTCATTCGGCCCAATGATAGCCACTCTACTCCTGGGTCTCTGGGCGAAATCCAAGAGAAGCTCAGTGCTATTGCTTGCCTCGAATCTTATATATTTTGCGTGGTTTTTGTGGGTCTACATTGACGTCTTCTATATTCACATTGATCCGCAAGGACCGATCGCCTTTGTCTTCATCGGAATGGCCTCATTGCCAGTTATGATACCCTTATGGATCATTGCACTTGTTCTTGAGCGAAAGAACAAATTAAACCAAATGAGCGAACAAGACGGAGTGGACAACGCCTAACGGCGCGTCCATCCTCGACGTTGTGCAAAGAAAATGAAATGGAAACTGATTTTCGGAATACTCGCCTCAGTATTACTCGCTGCGATTACTCCAGTCATTACCACATTTCTAGTTGCTGGTGTATACGCGAAATTAATCTTAGGAAAAGGAGGGAATTACGCTGAGTCTATTGTTGGATGGGTTGCCGGACTTTGGATAGCCCCGGTAGTCCTGATTGCAGGCATCACTTACAGTGTTGTAGTCTACAGAAAATCGAAGCCAAACAGAGATGACCCGAATGGCCCAACCAGTCGATACAGACAACCAGATAACCCGCCCCGTGAAATCTAATATCCATCAGAACGATCTAGCTCGCAGGCTGGTCGTCTGATCTCTACGTTAGTGCGCCAAGCGAAGCGAGGCGCTTCTTGTCCGGTGAAAGTCCGGACGTTTCAAAGTAATAACCAAACAGAAACTACCGAGTGTTGCGCTGATGTCAGCTAAGCCATTAGAAGGATTGCCGCTTTTAGAGGCGGAGCCCGATGCGTTATCCACATGGAAGCGTGTCGGGATGGCGGAACGACATCGACGAAGCGTACACAGGGAAGCATGCAGGCCGCAGGGGAGTCGCAGTCCCCGAAGGCAATTTAGCCCCGTAAAGAGTGCAGATGCGGGTGACGACGGTTTTAACGTGCGCGGAAGTCAGCACGGGCAATGCCGCAATGGTAAGGCATTGTTCGGCCCGTCGGGGTTCGAAGCCGTGGCATGCATGCAAAGAAGCGTCCTTGAACTTGGGAGGCCTGTTTGTTTCCTCTGGAAAGAGGTAGGAGGCATCAACTAACCGGAGATGCAGTCGAAGGACAAACAGGAGTCAGACTCGTTCGTATTACTCGGAGACGGTAGGGCCGATCACGGGGGGAAGGAGCGGGCTGAGCGGTTACACGGGCAAAGCGCACACGCCTCGGGAAGGACTGTCCCGAACAAGAGCGTGTCAAGCACCCTGCTCGGACTGAGAGAGAAAGCGGGGAAGGAGCCGAAGTATCGGTTTCGTTCTCTGTATCGAGAGATCAACCTGCCGATGCTGTACGAGAGCTTTTACGAGCTTCGTCGCCACGCGGCCACGGGAGTGGACGGTGTGAGCGTGGAGAACTACGAGAAGGACTTGGACGGGAATCTGCGTGGGTTGTTGGAGCGTCTGGTCGCCAAGCGGTATCGGGCCCAGCACGTAAAGAGGCGGTTTATCTCCAAGGGCGGCGGTAGGCTGCGGCCTTTGGGCATACCCGCGTTGGAAGATAAGATCGTTCAGATGGCCGCGAGCAAGTTGCTGCAAGCAATTTACGAAGCGGACTTTCTGGATATGAGTAAAGGGTATCGGCCGAAGCGGGGAGCGCGCGATGCGAGCCAGGAACTGCGCGAACGACTCGTTCTCGAACGAGTGCACTGGGTAGTGGAGGCGGACATCGAGGGGTTCTTCGAGAACGTCGATCACAACTGGCTGTGTCGGATGCTGGAGGAGCGGGTGGACGATCAAGCGTTCATTCGTCTAATCCGCAAGTGGCTCAAAGCCGGAATCCTGCAAGAGGCCGGTGAAGTGATCCACCCGGCAACGGGAACCCCGCAAGGGGGGATCATCTCGCCTGTTCTGGCCAACATCTACCTGCACTACGCATTGGACCTGTGGGTGGAGAAGGTCTTGCCGAAAGGTCTTCGGGGGGCGCACGTCTGCATGCGCTATGCAGATGACTTTGTCGTCGGATTCGAATATGGCAGCGAGGCCGAGCGGTTCTTTTCGGAACTGCCACGCCGAATGGCCAAGTTCGGGTTGAGCATGGCCGCTGACAAGAGTGCCATCCTGAGGTTCAGTCGGTGCGATCTCGAAGGCAGTGGCTGTTTTGCCTTTCTGGGATTCGAGTTCTACTGGGCTCGGACCCGCAAGGGTCGGGTCACCGTCAAACGGCGAACGTCCAAGAAGAAGTTCAGGGCTTCGCTCTCCGGGCTTAAAGAATGGATGCGGAATAACCGGAGTCGGCCTCTGAAGGAACTGGCTGTCATCCTCCGGCGTAGGTTTGCCGGTTACTTCAACTACTACGGAGTGATCGGGAACTCGGACCGCCTTTGGCAGTACTGGACTCTGGCGCGGAAGATTATCTTCCGTGCCCTGAACCGCCGCAGCCAAAGACTCAGCTACAACTGGACGGGGTTCTCCCGGATGTGGATTACCCTCGCTATCCCTAACCCTCATATCGTAGAAAAACCCTTCCAACGATCCGTCTCATGGACTCTCTCCTACAGATGAAAGCCTCCCGGTCCACTCCACTGCGCGACCGCTCAGAGGAGCCCTGTGCGGTAGTCCCGCACGCAGGGATCTGCGAGGGGGCCGTCCGGCAACGGACGGTCCTACCTTGATGC
>NZ_JACHVA010000096.1 GCF_014230055.1 Puniceicoccus vermicola
CCGAAAACACAGAGATGCCGGAGAATCTTCTTACGGGTATTCTCCGAATCACTGGATCTTTCCCTCTTCGATTCTCATCGCCTTGCGGGCTCCGTGAGAGAGGAAGGCCTCCTCAAAGGTTTTTTCCCTGTGTGGCGTTTCTCCCCGCACCTATGGTTACATACGGCGACGGAGTGGTTATCAATCGACTCTTGACGAGGTTAGCGAATATGCTAACTTTTTGGGGTGCGATCAATCCAATTCTACAGGCAGCAATCTGGAGCCTGCCCGGTTGAGGATTTTCTTGAATCTCTCGATGGCAAGCAGGCCCAAAAAGTTGCCTGGGTGCTCGATCTGGTCCGCACCCTTCCAAGGCCACCGACTCAGTACTTCAAGAAATTGGTAGGAACGGAGCTCTGGGAGGTTCGAGTCGAGTTCGGAGGCAACGCCTTCCGGATTCTCGGTTTCATGGACGGCGAAAATCTCGTCGTTCTCGCCAGCGGCTTTGCCAAAAAGACTCAGAAAACACCGAAACAGGAAATCGAAACGGCGGAGCGCCGGCGAAAAGATTACTTCTTAAGAAAAGGATGAACCATGGATGATCTCGATAAATACATTCAACAGCGCAAGGATCGCGACCCTTCCTTTGCCGAAGCATACGAATCGGGCTATCAAGAGTTCCTCATCGGGGTTCTCCTGAAGGAAGCTCGCCAAAGCGCGGGGGTTACCCAGGAAGAGTTGGCGACTGCCATTCACACGAAGAAGTCGGTAATCTCCCGGCTGGAGAATCGGGCCAGTGACGCGCGTGTCTCGACACTCCGCAAGGTTGCTCAGGCTCTCGGAAAGGAATTGGTCATTGAATTACGGGATCAGGTATCGAAGCCAAAGCGGAGGAAGGCAGCGCGAAAGAAAATGGCTCCCGCCTGATGCTTGAGAGCCTCCCTTCATCCGTAGAGGAATGGAGAGAGCCATTTCTACGAAATCCGTATCCGCTGGTCCCGGAAATTCTCCTTTTATGGGGGGGGGTAGAGCAGATCAGAATCTTTCCGATCAACCTGGCTGTGGCTGAGATGGGAAGTTGTTCAGAATCACGACCCTAAGTCTGACTCTGCCCGCCGGAGATCCGGAATTGCCGCAAAAAGGCGCAAGGACCGCAAAAGAGGACCGCGGATTTCAATCCGCCCCGTAGGAGTGGCCGCGCTGGTCAAGGCACGCCTGCTGCGCCCCTTAGATCCAGCTTGCAAGATCTCTGATTCAGGAGTTAATTAAGAGCTATGGATTACATGGCAGTCAGCGAGTTAAAGCACTCGAAAAACTTATGGAGCCGTCTGGAGTCGTCTCGTGAGGTTGTCCTGACACGCGACGGCAAGCCGGGTGCTCTCATGGTGAGCGTTTCATCGGAGAATCTGGAAGAAATCGTCGTAGCGGTCCGGCGGGCGCTGTTTTCTCAAGCAGTCAGCAAGGCCCGCACCCGGGCAGAGGCCGATCCGGTATCCGATGCCGACATTGAACGTGAGATTCGGGCCGCCCGGTCGTGAACTATCTCGTTCTGGATACCAACGTCCTGATTTCAGGTTTGCTTTCGCCTCACAACCCGCCGGGGCGGATTGTGGATGCTATACGAAGTGGCGACTTGGTCACGGTAGTGGACGACCGCATTTTATCCGAATACCGCGCGGTCCTGCGCCGCCCCTACTTTGAGCGGTACATCCATACCGACGAGCGTGAATGGATCATTGATTTCTTGACTCATGAGTCTCAACCCTCCTTGAGCAGCCAAGCAATCCAAGGACTGCCCGACCCCAGAGATGCCTGCTTTCTTGAAATTGCCAAGGTATCCAAGCACCCCCTCGTTACTGGAAACATCAAGCACTTCCCGCCAAACAAACGCCGAGGCGTCCACGTATACTCGCCACAGGAATATTGCCAGACTCACGGCCTCTAGCCTTTGCCCCAAAGAGCGATCCATTCGCTGGTATAGAGTGCGGCAGACCTTCTTGTGGTAAAGGTTTTCGATCTCTTCGGATCATAATCAAATACGACCTTCCCAGTGGGTGGGTTGCTTGAGCGCCCACCTTCGCCCGGAGAGGAATGGCCGCAAAAAAGCGCAAGAACCGCAAAAGAGGACCGCGGATTTCAATCCGCCCCGAAGGAGTGGCCACGCTGGCCAAGGCACGTCTGCTGCGAAAAAGGTCTTTTCCCCGAGAGGTGCGAGTATTGGCAAGAATCAAAACGTGACGTCTTTTTGGTGTCTTCCCAAGGCGACGGATTACGAGGAATGAAACTTCCGAAGCGGGTAGCAATCAAGGATTTGTGGGCTGATCCCCTCCGGCTGTCCTCACATATTAGTGAGAGCTAGATCGAATGCTCCAATCCGTCCTCGTAGTGCTCAAATGCCGAACCAGTGTTATAAGGTGGGTCAATATAAACGCACTTCACCTAGCCCGTATACTCTTGCTCCAGTGCTTTAAGCGCCAGCAGGTTGTCCCTATGAATAAGCATGTTGTCGAAGATGTCATTCTCGCTGACGCGCTTCGGGGCATGGTAGGACTTGTCGGGGTCTTCAATGAGGATGCGCGGCTCCATTTTCGGACGCTGGTCCTTTCCGATCCAAGTGAGTTCGGGTTTTTGTTTTTTGGGCATTTTGGAAATTTTATTTGCTAGGCTTTAAAAGTGGGTAGAGACGCCGTGTGACTTTCTCGCCTCGGTTCTTCCAGCTCAAACCATCCTTACAACTATCTGGTAGTGTGTTATTTTCATCACAAATAGCGTCAGCCAAAGCGAGCGTGGCATTTCCCAGTCCGATTGCTTCACCAATCTCGTCAAAGTGGCCTGCAAGTTCTTTAAAGTGGCAGCCGATTGCATTGCGAAACTGGAGCTTAGCGAAAATGTTTTCAAGTAGAGGGGCTAGGTCTACAGACCTAGATACATTGCCTTCTTCGTCTAAGTGATCGCAGCGCAAGATGGGCATCAGTTTCTTCTCACCTTCCAGGCCACCTTTGTAGTGGTCAAGTGTCCATCGCTGTTCAGCCCCAGGGTTTCTAGGTAGCTTGCATTGATAGATTCCCGTTAAGAAATCGAGCATTCGCTCTAGAACGACCCCCGATTTGGCTGCTATGGTGCTCGCATCTTCGGCTTCTTTCAAATAGCGGCGGAGGAAAGCTACTTCAGAATCAGGCCCCTTAGAAAGGCAAAGGCCTCCTTCGAGAGACCATTGCCCGAGCTCAAGAAACTCGACTTGGCTCTTGGTTAAAATACCCCAGCGGAACTTGAAGCGTAGGGGCTGGTAGTGACTGGTAATTATGACGTGATGGAAGTGCGGTGCTTCCTGTAAGAGAAGTTCATAGAGCCGCTCCATGTGAGCTTCGTCCACCGATGCAATCGCATCATCCAAGCAAAGAATTTTGTTTTCTGGGTTTTCCCGTTTCTCTAGGGCCAGGAACAGGCAGAGGCCAAGTGTATCTAGGTGTGACTCCGATAAGTAAGCAACTGGACTTGCGTTAGCCTTGCCAAAGAGTTCGCCATCAAATTGTGCCGATGAGTTCTTTGTGGGATGAAGATAGAGCTTAATCTTCTCAATCTTTTCGTCAGGATGTATTGCCTTGTATAAATCGGAAAAGTCTTTGGATATGGCTATCAGGGTTTCGTTGGCGTGGCGAATTCGCTCCTCGTGCAAGACCTCTTTGATCTTTTCACAACGAGCGATGATAAACTCGATTCGTTTGCCATCTTTGACGGTATCTTTGATGCGTTTTACCGCATTTCGAACTTCGGTCTGAATGCTTTTTCTTCTGTGTAGCGCGGCGCACTCTTTCTCGACTTTTTCAGCAAACGGTTTGAGCTCGGAAGCCTCTTTTTTCAATTCCTCATACCATTCTTCATTGATGTGTCCTGATAAAAATGGACACGGGATTCTCTTAGAAGGAGAATCAAAGAATGAAGAGACGCCGCTACACTGCCGAGTTCAAAAAAGAGGCAGTCAAGATGATCATAATTGAAGGTACACCGGTGAAGGAGGTATCCGAGCAGCTTGGTGTTCCCGAGGGGATGCTGTATAGCTGGAGGAAGAAGCACCTGGATGATTTGGAGGCTGAGGCTCCCGAGGGTGCACAGAGTCCGAAGGCGATGGCCGAGGAGCTGGCCCAGGTCCGCAAGGAGCTGGCCAAGCAAAAGCGGATGAACGAGATACTAAAAAAAACGGTGGGCTACTTCAGCAACCCCGAGTGATGCGCTATCGGTTTATAGAGGATCACAAGGCTCGCTACGGAGTAGACGAGCTGTGCGAGTGTTTCGGACTGAGCCGCAGCGGTTACTATGACTGGCAGGCTCGCGAGCCTGCCAGTCATAGTAACCGCTGCGGCTCTCAAGGGACGGATTACCGAGTTGCACCGGCAAGCCCGTGGACGCTACGGCCACCGCCCAATCCACGAACACCTCAAGGACGAGGATCTCGGCTGTGGCCGCGACCGGACGTTACGGTTGATGAAGGAGCTGGGGATCGAAGGTCGACAAACGAAGGGCTTCAAGCCCCTTGGCACCAACAGCAAGCACGACTTCGGCTACAGCGCCAACTTGCTGCGCGAACTCGGAAAGCCGGACGACTGCAATCAGGTCTGGGTAGCCGATACGACCTACCTGCGCGTCCAGCGGGGCTGGTGTTATCTGGCAACAGTGATGGATCTGTACAGTCGGCGGATCATCGGTTGGAGCGTTTCCTCCCGCAACGATTCAAAGCTGGTTTGCCAGGCTCTGCAGTGCGCCGTCCTGACCCGAGGCGGCGAGCTGCCCGAGGGCCTCATTCACCACAGCGACCGGGGTAGCACCTACGCCAGCTACGACTATGAGAACATGTTGGAGAGCTTCGGGATCAAACAAAGCATGAGCGCCAAGGGGAACTGCTACGACAACGCCGCCCAGGAATCCTTCTACGGGCGGTATAAGACCTCAACAGTTGGCGATGAGGTCTTCTTCGATGAAGACACTGCCCGAAGCAATGCCTTCGAGTATATCGAAGTTTTCTACAACCGATTCAGAAAACACTCCTCTCTGGGCTACAAGAGCCCGATCCAATTCGAGGAAAAAATCGCGCCCCCCATGGGGGGCAATCACACAAGCCTACCGGCTTGCATCAACTACAACTAAACATCATAACACGAAGAAAATAAAGGAATCCTCTGTCCAGCGATCTCAG
>NZ_JACHVA010000097.1 GCF_014230055.1 Puniceicoccus vermicola
GATATGCGTTTCAAGGGATCGCAAGATTGGTTCGATGCCGAAGCTCGGCTGTGGTTTCGCCTTCTTTGGCCTTCACGACTAAATGGTAAGATTCCGATGAATACGTAGCAGCGCTCCCTAGCTTCATGATATAGAGACCTGCCTCTGGGGAGTAAATTTCAGTGATCAAAGGCTGAATAAGGGAAAATGGGATTCTTGTGCCTTCGAATTCAGCCTCCCTGACTTTCTGAAGTTCATCGCGGAGAACCATACAATCCTTTTGTGTTAAGCTTGGATTAACGGAAGCACGACTTCCTTTCAAATACACAAAAGCCACTTCATCAATCCTTTCCGGCTCCGAACTGAGCATCTCACCCTGATAGATTTTCTTTTTCAGGGGGATTCTGATCATGGAGGCGGAGTATCTCGCTTTCTTGCCATCCCACATAGAGTTAAAGATGACATCTATGTAGCTGGGACCCTTAGGAATCATAAATCCCTTCGAAACCTCGAATAATTCTTTTTCGGGGTGGGTATCTCGCCAGTCAGCTAAAAATCGAATGGTTTCATTCTCTTCAAGCCCTTCGATCTTCTTTAGCTTGAGAAACTCATTCGCGAAGGATACACAAGGCAGCAAGAACACGATCAGGGCTATAAATTTCATTCTTCTTCTCTGCATATCAGTGCTATCTGCGTAACTCAGTTTCGGATAACCCGGATTTGCTGCGGATAAGTTCGCGGACCGCATATCCCCAATCATCTAAATTCTTGAGGTTCATTACACGTTGGTTTTAAGAAGCTTGGCTAAATTTTCGGCATTCAGGAAAAATGAATGAGCCGGTTAAGAGGAATCGAGCATCGATCCAGCAAAAGCGTAATTCCGGAGCAGATCGAAGGTCAATCCAAACTCGATTCTCGACGGAGTTTTGTACCTTTTCGGATTATGCCCCTTCCCAATCTCGTAAAGAATTCAATAGCGAAAAAGTGAACCGATTTTCCCCTTTTTCATAGGCCGCATCACTAGTGTCCAGTTAAGAGGGGTTTCGATTTTTCCAAGTGATTCATTTGAAGAGTCTTATACAGGATAAAGGTTGTCACGCATTTGAATCGGCTGGCGACCTTCCGTCGCATTCGTTCTCAATAACGGATGAACGCTGGCAGGCTCGTTTTTACTCAGATTACCGATGGCTTGGACCGGAAGGAGTTCGACCGATGCATCAAGCTTTACCCGATGCCCAAGAGCAGTCGCGGATTTACCGCACGCGACCAATTCCTTGCCATGGTCTTTGCCCAGTTGACTTACCGGGAGGGGTTGCGCGAGATCGAGGCTTGTTTGCGCGGGAATCAAAACGCTTACGCGATGGGGTTTCGCGGCAACATTACCCGCACCAATTTGGCATATGCCAACCAATGGAGGGACTGGCGCGTCTACGAAGCCATGGCTCATATCCTCATTCGAAGGACGCGGAGACTTTAGGCAGGCGAGACGAACCCGATGGGTCTCGATGGCATGGTCGTCGCGGTCGATTCGAGCACCATCGATCTTTGCCTGACTCTCTTCCCTTGGGCGGACTTTCGTTCCACGAAAGCGGCGGTAAAGATCCACACGCAGTTCGAACTTCAAGGCTCTATCCCGCTGTTCATCGACGTTACGAAGGGACGGGAACACGATGTGTCTTTCCTCGACCGAATGCCAGTCTCTCCCGGAACGATCTATGTAATGGATCGTGGATACCTCGACTTCGGTCGACTCTTCGGCCTCAGCCAGGCCGGAGCGTTCTTCGTTATCCGTGCCAAACGCAACCTCGACTGCTATGTCCGGGAGTCCCGCAGAGTTGCCAAAATCACAGGTCTGCGCAGCGATCAAACAATCGGTCTGAGCGGAGCCCTGTCCAAGGAACGATATCCCATTGCTTTGCGTCGAGTTCGTTTCTTCGACGAGGAGACTGGCAAGGACTTGGTATTCCTTTCCAACAATTTTTCCATCCCAGCATTGACCGTCGCCTTGGTCTACAAGAGCCGCTGGCAGATCGAACTTTTCTTCAAATGGATCAAACAGAACCTGCGGATCAAGTCCTTCTTCGGAACCTCGGACAATGCCGTCAGAACCCAAATTTGGATCGCCATCTGCACCTATCTTCTCGTCGCCAGTCTCAAAAAGACTCTCTGCCTCGACCACAGTTTGACCCGGATTCTGCAAGTTCTGAGTGTTAACGCTTTTCAGAAAGTTCATATCAATCAGCTATTTACAGAATCCTTCACAAATTTTGACGAAACTCAATTATCTAACCAACTCAACTTCAACGACTTCCT
>NZ_JACHVA010000098.1 GCF_014230055.1 Puniceicoccus vermicola
GATATGCAGAGAAGAAGAATGAAATTTATAGCCCTGATCGTGTTCTTGCTGCCTTGTGTATCCTTCGCGAATGAGTTTCTCAAGCTAAAGAAGATCGAAGGGCTTGAAGAGAATGAAACCATTCGATTTTTAGCTGACTGGCGAGATACCCACCCCGAAAAAGAATTATTCGAGGTTTCGAAGGGATTTATGATTCCTAAGGGTCCCAGCTACATAGATGTCATCTTTAACTCTATGTGGGATGGCAAGAAAGCGAGATACTCCGCCTCCATGATCAGAATCCCCCTGAAAAAGAAAATCTATCAGGGTGAGATGCTCAGTTCGGAGCCGGAAAGGATTGATGAAGTGGCTTTTGTGTATTTGAAAGGAAGTCGTGCTTCCGTTAATCCAAGCTTAACACAAAAGGATTGTATGGTTCTCCGCGATGAACTTCAGAAAGTCAGGGAGGCTGAATTCGAAGGCACAAGAATCCCATTTTCCCTTATTCAGCCTTTGATCACTGAAATTTACTCCCCAGAGGCAGGTCTCTATATCATGAAGCTAGGGAGCGCTGCTACGTATTCATCGGAATCTTACCATTTAGTCGTGAAGGCCAAAGAAGGCGAAACCACAGCCGAGCTTCGGCATCGAACCAATCTTGCGATCCCTTGAAACGCATATCAAGACGCAGCTATCAACTCCTTTCGCGCTCCGCGCTTCAGTCGCGATAGTGCTTCACGTTCTGCAGAAAAATGAAAACAATCGTCATTCTACTTATCCTCAGTCCCCTGCTATGGGCCGCAGAATTGGATGACGCAGATTTCAGTCGATTCATACTTATCAACGATGGAACGGGAGCAAACGAAGATGAACCGCAGGAAGGACAGAAAGGAATTGTTGAGTCTGATCTTCTTGCCGAATTCGGCTTCAAGAGACTCACCGAATCGGAAAAAGAGGAAGCACAGAGACTAGCAAGCGAGTATTGGTTTCAGACTTACGGTTTACTCGCGGAGGAAAGGCTTATCCCTGATTTCAGCTTCCAACTTGAAGAAGAAATTGATGGATTGGGAAGTCCGGAATCAAAGATTTGGCAAGTTCAAGTTCAGCACATGACAGGCGGAATCAATGCTCTTATTTGGATCAACGCTGAGACTAAAGAAACAAGAGCTTGGGGAATTGAAAGAGAACTAAAAGAAATTGAGCAGAAC
>NZ_JACHVA010000099.1 GCF_014230055.1 Puniceicoccus vermicola
TTGCCTTGGCACACCGTCAAACGCATTGACAAAGCTAGGTTGGTTCGGGAGTTGCCTGAAGTCGATTACGGTTCGCTCAGAACTCTGGTCATGGATGAGTTCGCATTGCACAAGGGGCACCGCTACGCCTCCGTCGTAGCCGATGCGGACACTCGGCAAGTGCTTTGGATCGGTGAAGGGCGCAGTCGCGAATCCATACGCCCCTTCTTTGAATCACTGGGCGAACACTGCGATCAAATCGAAGCGGTCGCGATGGATCAGAACAGCGCCTTTGACCTGGAGGTGAAGATGCACTGCCCGAATGCGGAAGTCGTCTACGACCTTTTTCATGTCGTTGCCAAATACGGCCGTGAAGTCATCGACCGAGTCCGCGTGGATCAGGCCAATGAACTAAGGCAGAACAAGTCGGCTCGCAGAGCGGTCAAACGTAGCCGATGGTTACTTCTAAAGAACAAGGACAACCTCAATGAAGAAGAACTTGTCAGGCTCGAAGAGCTGATGAATGCCAACCAATCCTTGGCTCAAGTCTACGTCCTGAAAGAACAGCTCAAAGAACTATGGCGAAGCTCAAGCATCTGGGGCGCCTTCAAACGCTGGCGCACATGGTGGAGGATGTGCCGTGAGTCCAAAATCAAACCCCTGCTCGCCTTCGCTGATAAACTCAGACCCTACCTCCGTGGAATCATAGCCTCAGCCAAATACCCACTCAACACCAGCGTGCTCGAGGGCATGAACAACAAGATCAAGGTCATCAAAAGAACCGCTTATGGCTTCAGGGATACGGAATACTTCTTCCTCAAGATTAAGCATGCTTTCCCCGGGAAATGACGATGAACCAAAAAAAAGACATAGCCTAGAATCGATCATGCGTATTCTGCGGGCCTCTGAAACGGGAACGTCAGTAAGCGACTTGTGCCGCGAGCATGAGATCACCGATCAGACGTTTTATCGTTGGAGGCGTAAGTATGCGGGCATGGAGCTGTCGGACGCGCGCAAGCTCAAAGAACTACAGGATGAAAATCGCCGCCTGAAGGCGTTGGTTGCCGACCAGGCCTTGAACATAGAAGTATTGAAGGAGATAAACTCAAAAAAATGGTAAGCCCGGAGCGCAAGAGAAGAACGGTGGCGTCGGTCCTTGAAGAGGGGCCGTGCTCGATGCGCCGGGCTTGTCGCTATCTCGGGCTTGCCCGTTCGAGCTACTATTATCGGGGTTTGTCGAAGTCCGATTACGAGAAGGCTCTGGTGGAACGAGTCGGCGAACTGTCGTTGAAGCATCCGTGCTACGGCTATCGCCGGATCAGGGCACTGCTCGTGCGCGAGGGCTGGCGGGTGAGCCGGAAGAAAGTCCAGCGTCTGCGCAGGGCTGAAGGGCTACAAGGAAAACGCTTCACCAAGAAGAAAAGGCCGAGAGGCACCTCCACGGCCGAATCAATGGTAGTAGCGGCGGAGAAAGCCAATGACGTTTGGAGCTGGGACTTCATCTTTGACACGACTGAGAACGGCAAGAGCGTAAAGATCCTCAGTCTGGTGGACGAAGCCACCTGTTACTGTATCGACCTCCATGTGGATCTTCAGATCTCCTCAGCAAAGGTTCTGGAGGTGCTGGATGCGGCCTGCAAGCGCCACGGAAGGCGCCCGCCATATACGGAGCGACAACGGGCCGGAGTTCATAGCCGCATCGATTCGGCAATGGGTCCAATCCCGCCGGATCGATACGGTTTATATCGAACCGGGTTCTCCCTGGCAGAATCCCTACGTAGAAAGCTTCCATAATCGTTTCCATGGAGAATGCCTAAACCGCAACTGGTTCATCAACGAACTCGATGCCAAGGTGACCATCGCGGACTGGCGTGAAGAATATAATACGGTACATCCACACGGCGGGCTGGACTATCTCAGCGCGGCAAACCAATCAACAAGAACAAAAGCTACAACAACCAGAAACCTGCCGGACTAACATTTAGACTGGTCCAGTTCCGGGGGCTCTTCCAGGCGGAGGGTTGGGCGGAAGGCAGGGTGTTCTCCGTAAGGTTGGAAGGTGAAAATCAGGGAACAAGGGCGTGGTGTTGGTTGGATATTTTGTCATTGATAACCATTACCAAACCCTCCCTGATTTTCACTCATTTACCCCTGGCAAAACCCCTTAACTTACTGCCATTCCGGGCTGACCCTAGGCCCTGATTCTTCAGCCCGGAACGGGTGGCTCCCCACAGCCCAGTCCGAAGGGCTGGGTACCAAACAAAAACCAACGACAAAGGCCTGTAGGGCCGCCTCTCTGATTTATTTATTCCTGCATAAGCGGTAAACTGAGATAAGCCCGGACCTGACTGGGGGTAGGCATTTCGCTTCCCAGTGGTTCAGGTTCCCACCAGGTCAGGGCCGGATGCTGTTCAACCAGCATGTCGATCAGCTTGTCCTGCATTTCGCCGAAAACCCAGCCCTGCGGTGTGCCATAGAGGTTATCTTTTCGCTCCTCATCGCTTTTGCTGAAAATCATATGCTCCCGGGTATCTACGCGGTAGAAGAGGGTCCAGTGCTTCCACTCCAACGCATGAATGGCTCGACCGCAGATAAAGTAAGGACCGCTCTCTGTACCATTACGGTGCAGATTTTGATGGGTGAATTTCCGGCGCCTCTCAATCGTTGAGAGAACCGCATTCTCAATGGATGCCGTGTCGGTTTCATCATGGGGGCCGGATAGAAACAGGATCAGCTCATGTTTGAGCGCATCCACCTTTTCCGCATGACCGGATCGCAGATAGAGGTTCTCGTATTCGAGCGGATCCTCTGCAATATGATACAGCTCGTGGACACTGCCCCCTACGTGATGAACCAGACGCCAGCCGTCTTTCACCACGGCGCGGCGGAAATAGCTTTCACAGAAGGCGGGACGGTGCGGATCGGCGGATTCCCTGCCGGTGCAGACCGGAGCCAAATCATGTCCTTCCACGTGCGCGGGCGTGTCCAGTCCTGCCCAGGAGCAGAAGGTGGGGTAGAGGTCGATGTTTTCGACTGGGGCATCAACCACCTGTCCTTCTTGACCCTGCCCGCGGGGCGGAACGAGCAGAAGGGGAATACGGACCAGCTGATTGCTGCTGGCATGCAGACACTTGTCAAAGATCCTCTTGCGTCCCGCCATGTCGCCATGGTCAGAACAAAAGGCGATCGCGGTATTTTCCGCCAAACCCAGTTCCTCAAGTTTAGCCAGAACGCGCCCCACCTGGTCGTCGATCATTTCGATAATGGTGTAGTACCGCCGCACCACCTCGCGGAAGTTGTCCGGGGTCTGCCAGGTATCCGAGCAGATATCCATCCGCCCCTCAATGCAGATGCGCGGCAGGAGGAGAAGCTGCTCCTCGGTTTCGGGCGGATCCAGCGGTATGCGGTCGAGCGGAATGCGGTCTTCCTCATCCTTTGGAATATTGATGGGTTTATGCGGACGCTCAAACGACATCCAGGCTATAAACGGCTCCTCTTTTTCCGCGCAGTCACTGATGAAGTCCATGGTGCGGTCAGCGGTCCACCGTTCCAGATTGTGTTCATAGGGAACATCAGAGCGCATGGGAGCGGAGGGTTCTTCAGGCATGCGGGGCGGATCGCCCTGGCCGCCGTGGGTCTCATGGGTCGGATAGGAGAGACCGTGCTTTTCCAAATAGGCTCCGTAATGATTATCGGACGGCTGGGCCTGGAACCAGTCGATAGACATGGTAGGCGCTGAAAAATCGGGAACGAAGTGCATTCCCAATGGATCAACGTGAAACTTCCCCACCGCACCGGTCTTCCAGCCATGATCACGAAAATGGTTCATCAAATGCGCAGGCTCACCGCCCATATTACCTAGAAATCCGTACTGCCGGCTGGTCTTGCAGTATTGCCCCGTCAGCATGCTGATCCGCGACGGGGTGCATTGGGGATACTGACAGTACGCCTGTGTGAAACAGGTACCGCGAGCCGCCAGACTGTCGATGTGCGGCGTGCGCAGCACAGGATGTCCCAAACAGGACAGGCAGTCGGCGTTGTGCTGATCCGTCATAATCCAGAGAATATTTGTTTTTCTCATGGGTTGATCCTTTTCCTCCCTATGCAGTATTCAATCCTGAATTTCAACTTATTCGGTTTACCGCAATATCAGACGCAGGCGACGTCTTAATAATCAGAACCAGATGATGGTTTCTCATTGGGTTTAAGGTCACCTGAGAGCACTCGATTGCAAATAGATGAAACCACTACTGTCCAGTTAGCAAGTCACTGAATGTCAACTGATTAAGTAATTAGGGATTGTCAAGATTTGTGCAAAAATCCATAAAGAGCTGATGGAGAGGTGCTTTCTGAAATGCGTTGACGCTCAAAACTTGCAAAATCCGGCTGAGTTTTTCGCCGAATCCATGAATCTTATTGAGACAGGCCACCATGAGGTAAACGCAGATAGCGATCCATATCTGTGTCTTCACCGCGTTTTCGGAGGTGCCGTAGAACGCCTTTATCCTGAGGTTTTGCTTGATCCATTTGAAGAAGAGTTGTTGATGTCGCCGGCCGCTCGGTACGATATGCCAACGATCCCGCTCAGCGGGATAGATTTTGGCGATGGTCACTGCGGACAGGCCGAAATGATTGTTGATAAATACCAAGCTTTTGCCCGTTTCTGGATCGACGAAGCGGATGCGTCTGAGTTTTGCAGGGTAATCCCGTTTGCTCTTCGCGGTCTTCAAACCGACACTATGGTCGCAACGCAAACCACTGGCCTTGTCGACCGGAAGGGAATCACTGACATAGAAAGCCATGTTGCTCTTGGCCCGCGTGACGAAGAATGCTCCTGCTTGATGAATGCGATAAAGCCATGCAAAATCGACGTATTCACGATCCATGACATAGATGCTCGAGGGCTTGAAAATCATCTCGTCGAGTATGCTTACATCATGGACGCTCCCGTCGGTGATGCGCATGAATACCGGGATGGAGCCTCTCAAGTCGATCATCGTGTGCAGCTTGACTGCGGCTTTGGTCTGCCTGAAATGAGCCCACGGGAACATCGAAAGGCACAAGTCGATGGTCGAGGCATCGAGCGCGTAAACCATCTCCTCGATGTCCAATCCGTTGGAATCTTCGACATACAATCGGCGGGCTTTGTGGATCAGTATTTGGGCAAGAGCTTCGTAGACGCGCCAATCACGATTCCCGTTCGCGTAGGCGAGATTGGTCCGGACGATCTTCCCGCGAATACCCATCGCATAGCAATGGGCGCAACCATCTAGGCACGCTTCGATATCCCGCAGAATCTCCCGGAAGGTAATTTGGGCGAAGGCCATGGCAAGAAACTGATCGCGAGCGCTCATGCTCTTGCTTGCCCTTGGCATCGGGTGCAGAGCGATGCAGCGGTTGAACTGCTCGCGATGGATGAGATCTGTGATCTGGGTGAAAATGAGGCGTCCGGAATTCATTCTTTATTGAGAATGAACTCGACCGACATCGGCCAGCACGTTCAAATGCGTCACATGCCTTTTTGTTCATTAAGCACTCAAAATGAATGATTTGCAAAGTTTCAAACTGCCCTTAACTGGACACCAGTGAGATGAAATGATAACTGTTTGAGGAGTAGAGGTATCAGTGGAGGGTGCTCTCACTCTAGTAAGATTAAAGCAACTATCAATGTTCTCAGTGTCCATTTCGTGTATGGACGAATGACCTTTTGATCATTCCATCAAGAGATCTTCTAGCTTCCCTCGTTTAACGGCCTCAAGTGCATATAAGAAAACGCCAGCACTCCATGCCTGATAGGGGTATCCCATTGGAATGCCCGTACAACCATGAAGCCATTCATTACACTCCCACTCTTCTTCGCCTAAACGCAGTGCTTCAGCTAGGTGAATCAGTTCGGTTTTGGCTTTGTCTAAACGATTGGCTTTCACAAGAGCTGCCACGTAAAGTCCACCCACCCATGGCCAGATACCACCATTGTGATATTGGTTTGGAAGGTTGAGGTTGAAAAGTTTCATGTAATCACGCCACTCTTTATCGTTAGGCTCAATGGCTGGGTAAAGGACTCGAACTGGATAGGGCCGGTTAACGCCAACAGCATCAATGTAATCTAGAATACGATCCGTCTCATTGGTTTCCGCAATGCCAGTGAGGATGGTCATTAAATTCGCTGTTGTGTCAAAGTGCTCTCCCCAGTCGCATTGGCTCACCCAAGGTAGAAAGTAAGGCTTGTGTCTTAATTGAGCATGAATCATGGTTCGCAATTGGAAGTGTGTCTTGTCCATTGTGGGGACGTTCTCGGCGACGAGAAAAAGTTTTCTGATGGCTTGTCGCACTTGCTTTGATTTTTCTCGAAACCTAGCAGCATCGTTAGGAAGAATATCTTCTAGTAGCTCTGCGCCAACTCGAAGCGCGGTAGAGTAAAGTACATTTGGGAATAACACATGATCTCTATTTGGCATCAAGTCAGCCCAATCGATCATTTCAGTGGAAATCATGAGATCATTCTTACGTATCTCCATTCCCTCACACCAGTTTAATGCTTTGACGATTCGCTGAGCTTGCTTCTTCCTCCACGATAAATCATGATGTTGATGAGCTATGGCGACACCGAGAATCCACCAAACATTGGCATCTGAGGATCCCCATTCCGTTTGACCACTATCACAATGGACAAGGTAGGGGATTTGTCCAAAGTTATCTTGGTGAGCACCTAGCGTCTCAATCGAAACATCTAAGCAGTTGAGGACAGCGTCGTCTCCATTGATAGAAGCACCTAGCATGGTGATCATTGTGTCTCGAGCCCAGACCTGAGAGTAACCATCAGAGGACGCGCATAACCCTCGAGGAGTGAAACTTTTTTTGATAACTTTACGAGCGGCTGCTTCGGCATCAAAGAGTAACTGATCGTTCATGTTTATCATTGTTTATACATGTCATTTTGCGGGTTAAAGTGCACCGCTGGAGGACGGTGTTTTTCATGTGGTTCTCGAGTAGTTTTGTCGAGGCCTGATTATGGGAAGCTTTCGGATATTGTACCCCTGGCGGGGTATGGGGGGATGGCATTAGATTAAGGGTGTGTGCGGGATAAAATTGCTCTTAAAACAAGCAAAAGACTCGCCCCGGCCTAGGCAAAAACTCAAAAACCGGATTCGCCAGAAGAAAAATCAGTCGCAAGGCAGCTTAAACTAGTGCCTTTCGGGTAGTCCCCCCCAGTGATGTAAGTATAGGCCCATTTGGGTTCGATAATTCCCCATGGAACAATCGAGATCGGCGGGGGTGAGTGATGGCTGGTTAAAAAAGCCCGTTTCCGAAGCTCGGAAAACCAGAAATAGGTTTTTACGATGTTCGGAAACGGGCGGTTATCCAGCTCGTCCGGTTTTATCTGCGTTTACGAAAATAACCGAGGCCTGCCAGTGATGCAATATACATCAATGCAAGACTTGAGGGTTCTGGAACGGCGACTAAAGATAATGTCATTTCATCCAAACGAAAATCGTCAGTTTCTCCTGCTCCCAGAGCAAAACCCACCCGAGTACCATTAGCAATTTGAGTCCCGGGGAAAAAATCAAAACCCTCTCCATCATAAGGAGAACCACTGGCGGTGGCAGTTGTAATGTATTCAGTGTCAGAAATACCATCGACTACCATACGAATGTCAGTAATCGTCCCTTGATTTCCCGTTTGGATTCGAGTAATCGCTAATTCGAACCCCGCAGGTAAGTCAGCACTTCCTAAATCGAAGGTGAAAGCCAGCATCGTATCAGGACCAATATTATTTAAGGGACTATTAGGATTCACACCCCAGCCACTATTAGAATTTGCAGAAATACCATTAGCATTCGTCTCATCCGAAATGTCGACCCCCGTCATGGTGAAGGATGCCAGTGCCTGTACTGTAACGTCAATCGTACCCGTCACACCCGCCAAGGTTCCGCTTAAAAGTAAATCATTACTTGGTTGAACACCGCTCCTCGAGGGAGTCGTCGTCAAGTCTGACATTGTAAAAGTGTAACTAGGATTCGTGCTAGAACCTCCTCCCGCAAAGTCCATAAGCAAGGCAGCAGATGCGCTTCCGGTCACGAATAAGGAGAGTAAAAATATTTTGGAGATGGTTTTCATGGAATTCCTGTTCATTGGGTTAAAATAGTAGACTGCATGAATGAATACGAGGAGCGGTTTCTGGGTTGGGATGGATGCGACGATGAAGGTATTCATGGGGAGATGAGGGCCGGATGTCAAACTGAAGGTGCAGTCCCGCTTTCTTGGAATCGAAGGTCTGGCCATCGGTATTCGTAGACTTTGCGCAAGCCTCCAAATGAGGACAAAAAGAACCCACATGCGCATTCATCTCCTCCGCCTTCCATTGCTTGGAATTGAACGGCCACCAGCCGTCGTACCAGAGGACATCCACGGAATTGAATCTTGTGACCAGCTCCCGAATTCGCTCAAAGGTATTGCCGATGAATTCCTCATAGGCGTCCTTGCTTTCCAAAGCATCGCATGAATCCGGCTGATCCATCCAGTTGTTCAGACTGTGATAGAGTGCCACTTTCAGGTCCCGATCCCGGGCCGCGGTCGAATTCCTCCACCAGGTCCCGACCGCATGCGGCCATGGAATTGAAATCGGACAATTCAGTGTCGTAGAGGTGGAACCCTTCGTGGTGCATGGTGGTCAGGTTTACGTACTTCATGACTCCTGCGACTGCCAGGTCGCACAGTGCTTCCGCATCAAATTTCGCGGCCGTGAATTACTCGGCGAGTTTACGGTATTCGGCCGGGACAATCCTCTCCCGGTTCATGACCCATTCGCCCAGTCCCAGCAGAATGAACAGGCCATAGTGAACAAACATTCCGTATCGCGCTTCTGAAAACCAATCCATTTTTATTCCTTATAATTGAGTTCTGTTAGAGATGACGGGAGACAGGACTGCATTGCTTATCCTGATAGAATGTTGGAGTTAAGTTGAATCGATATGCATCATTATCAAGGTGAAAAACCCCTGTCTGACCTATCTTCTGCGTCATATTGCCTCGATTCTGTAAACTCTCCAAGGCTCTAGCCTCCGTTCCTCTGTTGACCGTCCGGTCAACAACTCGACCGGTTGTCCCTCGGTCCACGTCCCTTCTATAAAGGACCAGAGCAGTTGTTCACCCTGATCGCCTTCCCAAAGAACCCCGGCATCGTCGGCAAGGACCGTGCGACGCTTCATTATTCCACGGGCGGCCTTGTACATGGCGAAATACTTCTTCATGGTCGCCACGGATGTTTCATTCCACTTGTCCCGCGGCACCTGATGTAGTCTCAGACTTGGCACCCTGCGATGCGCAAAGCAGCGGAAGACCAGTTCGGGGGAAACCTCGCCCGAGAGCAATGCTTCATTGCTGATGCCCGTGTTGTTCAGGTCGATGGTCGTGTCGTAGGAGTAGCCTAAAAGGTCGCCGGCATAGACGTTGCCACCGTGCAAACCGCAACAACTATGGCTGGAGAAGGCGACGAGAGCCTCGGGTTTGACATAGAGTCCGCGGCGCGCCATCTCGGCATAGAGCCCGGCCATCCTGTCAAACTGCGGGCGCATTGATCCGTCGGAGTAATCCACCTGCCACCACCCCAAGTTCGAGTAGCTATCCCAGAGATAACCGCTCAATCCCGTCCGCTCACAGACGCCGAGCAGGTTTTCACAGAGATAGTCATATACGGGGCTGTTCAGGTTGAGCGTCCAGCAGGAATTAGGGTAACCCGTCCAGGGATGCCGTCCCGATTCCTGTCCCGCAATGGCGCCATTCATCCCGTGCTTGAAATGCTCACGGCTCGGAACATCCGCATGGGCATCCTCGAGGCATTGCGGACCGTCGACGATGACGCTGTGTGGATGCACGTGAGCTGCCATCCATGAAATGACCTTGACGCCTTTGCCGGATGCTCGGTCGCAGAGCCGTTTGAGCGCCGCTTCGCCGCCATGGGCTGCGGCGACTTTGAAATCGAGCACACAACACATGTTACGATGTTGGTATTTCTCAAAGATCGTCCCTTTCTGTTTTTCAAGCGGAACTACCGCCGCAAGGCTCTCCTTGAGCGCCTCTCCCTGTTCCCAGCAGACATCGACAAAGATCTGGTCCATGCCGAATTCAGCAGCGGTCTCTAGCACATGCTCGTAAGTGGTGTCGAAGTTAAATCCGCTCCAGACATTCTCGCTAAGCGTGAGCCGCGGAGGCTCTTCCTCGGGGATGCCGAACTGGCGCTGGCTCATCTCGCGATCACGATCCTGTAGTTCTGTCCACAGGTTGAGTGCGGCAGTATGCTCGAGAATATCCGGGCAATGCAAAATCGTTTTCGGGTTAGTGGAGATCTGCCCACTCTGTTCGAACCAATGAAAATCGTTGATGCGAATGGCATCCTCGCCGGTATTGCTCTCGAGGGTGGTTCGCACCAGACTGACTTGATCAAACCAGCCCACGAGAATTCCTTCCTGCCCGTATTGCATGTCGAAACCCGGCAGCAAGCTCCAGCGCGCCCACATATTACCGGGCAGCAGGTTTGCCCAGTTGTCGAGACCGACGGTTGAGTAGGTCGTCTCACGAGCGATCCGCATCCGTGGCGGGGTCAGCCAGTTGCGACAGACCAGATTAACATCGTCAAGATTGCCACCCAACTCCCAGGATCCTCGATCAAGCAACCGGTGAATCGGGCAGGCTTCGCCCGTGTATTCGAACCAGTAGGTAAACCCACTAAAGACCCGCCTTCCGATTTCGGCGGCGGCAGGCTTGAAGCAAATCGCCAGCTTCACACTTAGTGGCGGTGCATCGAAAGAACGGTTTCGAAAACACAGATCACCGGAACAATCGCGCCGTTCACGGAACGGAAAGTCCGAGTTGCTTTCTGTTTGGAGTTCCACGCGTGTCACGTCGCCGTCCTGCGCGACACTGAGCAACATAAAGCGGTCAAAGACCTCGCCCTGATAGCTATCGAACCAGGGCAGAAAAGGCACCTGCGCATTGCGTAAATGCGTCCCATTGACGGTTACTGCGCCAATCGAGCGCAGGCAGCCCTTATGCGTAACCAGTTCTATACTGGTGTTGTCAAATTCAATTCTACTTATTGGTTTCTCTTTTATTTCCATTTTTATTTCACTCAATTTAGTTCTGTTCCAGCAGTCGTCCTGCTTTAATAAAGTCTGTCATTTCCAGATGTCCGTCCACATCCCGCCACCACATCCCGCCACCGCGTCACCGCCACGAGGCGGAGCTTCGACGCCCAGGGTGGTCCAGGGGACCCGGTATTCAAAGGTATAGCCTTTGCCGTCGGGTGTGGGAATATAGGCCGACTGAAATTTCTCTTCGGGGGCAATGCTGAAACGGCCCCAATCCGGATTTTCCGGACGGTAGGACATGCCTTTATATAGCTGAAGAACTGGCAGGTCTTTGTCGGTGTAATACCAAAGTGTGAGGTGCTTGATATCATCCCTCGAATCAACAAGTTCCTTGTTTCGGCTATACTTAAAGGCGCTTTCTTCTTCAGGATATTCTCTCGAAGGATCGACTGTGATGCGAAATTGTGCAGAATCTGCATCCCAGCCCTTATCCCCCGTCACATCGGGGTTGTGCCGGTTCATCATTGGGGTAGGGTCGCGCACCTCTCCGCTGAGATAGAGCGCATTGGCATCGTACATGATGGCAAACTTGGCATTTTGTTTGTCCTGAAGAGACTGGAACACAAACATCTCGATCTGACCGGAAAGGTCCCAGTCGCCGAGCTTGCCATCCACGGTGACTTCGTCAGGAACGGGGACCGCGTAGAGCTGTTTGTGTCTCCCTTTACCGGTTTGATCCTCTTCGCCATGGAGGGAGGGGGCAGCGTCAGGAATGAGAGGGGGATAAGACTGAGAGTTAAAATCAGGGATGGGATTTTCATAAAACTTGGGTTGGAGGAAAGTCGAAAATTGGATGAGGATTAATTTAGGTTCAGCGAGCGAAAGTCAGGTTGTAAATGGTTATAACCACCTTCGTCAATGGCTTGCCGGAGGCAGGGCTTTTATACGGGCTATTGATTTAGGTGTGTTTGGATGGTGGATACGTTCGGGTGAAGGCCATCAGGTGGCTTTCGGGGGAGCCTGAGCCTTTAGATCTCGTTTTCGCCGGAGATTTTCAAATGATTGAGAAGATCGGAAAGTTGCACCCGAGCTCCGCAGGTTACGAGGTCGCCGCCGCCGTAGTAAAGTTCCACACTGCCGTCCCCGGGCACGATGGTTCCGTTGTGAAAGACGACATTGGGCATGAAGCCACCCTCGCATTCATAGGAGGTTTCCGGAATGAAGAAAGGCTTCTCCGAGCGGGCCAGAACCTTCGAGGGCTTATCGAGGTCGAGAAGAAGAATGCCGAGGCAGTAGCGCGTGTCGTAATCAGCCGCGTGGTAGAATGCGAGCCAGCCTTCGGGTGTTTTGATCGGAGCGCTTCCGGCACCCACTCGTTCGCAATCCCAGTGTCCAGAGCGGGGACCGATGATGTACTCGTGACGCCCCCAGTCGAGCATGTCGGTCGAGGAGGCGGTCCAGATCGAGGGCTTTCCCGTGTGTACCACCGCCGGACGGTGGAAAGCCTGATAGCGACCGTTGATCTTCTCCGGGAAGAGGGCGACATCTTTGTTGTCGGGGCCGAAGATGATGCCTTTCCGCTTAAAGTTTTTGAAGTCCGTCGTCGTGATCAGTGAGGTGACTACGCCAAAATCGGAGGCGGCGGTGTAGTTGATGTAATAGGTTCCCTCAATTTCCGTAATCCTAGCGTCCTCGATGCCGAAGGCTTCGTAGTGGCCGACGGGAAAGATGCTGGGTTGATCGTCAATCGTGAAGTTGAGTCCGTCGTCCGAGGTGGCGATTCGGAGGTGACTGAGGCTGGTCAGGTAGATCTTGCCCTTGTGTTTGAAAAAGCGGGGATCGGGCAGTTCGAGATCGGGGTCATCCTTTCTGAATTGCTGGATATGCACCTCGCCGGTTTCAGGATCAAAAATGGGGGTCGCCACGCAGCCCTTGTCTGGTGTGGCCATTTCGGCCACCCGCAGCAGGAGCAGACGCTTTCCACCGTAGAGAGTCGCTCCCGGGTTAAAGGCACACATGATCTCCACATCCGGGCGGGACGGCTTGATATCCGCGGGCGTGAAAAGTGGATTGGTGGGAAGGCGTTCGATTTGCATGATGGTGGTTGGTTTGTAAAGGAGAAGGCAAAGAGGAATCTAGAGCTGCTTTGGGGTTGGCGTCGCGGTCAGGATACAAACTACGGGGAATCGGCCAGCAGGCATCGAATGCTTTATGATGAATCCAGACCGGATCGTCAGGATCGGGCAGGTCCGGGGCAACGCTGTCTAAAACATGCGCGATGCTTTCCCGGGAAGCAATCCCTTCCACCGAAGCCTCGGAATAGAAGTGCTCTTTGGCGTCGTTCCAGAAGTCATATAGGTTGTCGTAGTCGCGCATGCGCTGATCGCCGAGCCGGGGATTAAAGTTCCAGATGCCGTGCGGTTCACCTTCACCTTCCATGCCGGAGGTCGGCTGGAACGGCCGGGTGCCGTCAAGCTTCTCAAACAGCCCGCCGATGAACAGCAATACTAGGTTGCGGTACGGGTCGTTACCACCGATCATCTCTTGGTCGTTCCAAAACCGCATGGAGAAATCGGATTTGGCCGCATTCATCTCCGGGGTTCCGCTTTCCAGGGCATCCCAATAATGAAAATGCTCGTTTCCCCCCGTCCACATCACAATAGAGGGGTGCGGATTGAGACGGGGCACGAAGTCTTCCATCTCTTGTTTGACAAGGCGAAGAAAGTCCTCTCTCTCCGGAACCTTTTCACAGGCCAGTGGAAACTCCTGCATGACCATCAGACCGAGCCGGTCACAGGTTTCGTAAAAAGAGGCCTTTTCAATCAACCCTCCTCCCCATACGCGGATGATATTAAAATGCGACCGGGCGTAGGGGGTGAGCTGTGATTCGTAACGCTCGCGGGTCATTGCAGCAAAACAGCAGTCACCCGGCACCCAGTTTGCACCGCGCAAAAATACCCGGCGACCATTGATCATCAGTTGGTGCGGGGTGTCGTTGGGTCTCTGACCCTGTGCGGGTTCTTTGCGAACTTCTCGCAAACCTGTGAGGACGGCGTATTCATCCAGGGTTTCACCTTCCACGGCCACAGAAATGGCCAGCTCCACTAGGTCCGGACGGCCAAGACCGTTCGGCCACCACAACGTCGGGTTCGTTAAGGTTACGGGGAGGACGAAATCACGGTCACCGACCACGCTGAATCTGTGCTTGTGGCCGTCAAGCTGAACCGTGATCGTGGCGGCCGCGACCGGTTCGCTGAGATGCACGTACACCATGCAATCAGCCCGGTTGCGGTTGCTGAGACGGGTCTGAACCCAGGCACTCCGAACATGTCGCCGTTGGCGTTCAACCAATTCCACGTCGTCCCAGATTCCGGCAGTGAGCAGAGGCGGGGCCCAGTCCCAGCCCTTGCTAAAGCGGGCCTTCAGGCCGTGATTCAAGGGGAGTTCCCCCGCGTTGTGTCCCGCCATACGCTCGACAACAAAAGTCGGTGGGAATATCCGAACCTCCACGGTGTGGAGCCCGGGCGTCAACGGGACTTCGGTGTGGGAGAACATGCCGTCCTTACGGATCCGCTCCTCCCCGTCGACATCGATGCGGAAACTGTAGTCGATGCCCTTGAAGCACAATACGATCTCTCTGTCGGCGTTGACATGCGGCACATCAATCTCGCGACGGTACACCCAGGTCTTGTCGGCCATCCACGCAACCTTCTCGGTATCGAGCCCCTGATAGAGCTGGTTTAGCGGAAGGCCGTGGGCCGAGGTCTGTACATGAAGGGGCAGGTCCACATCCACCCACTCATGAGCGTTGTGCGGGGCATCGGCATCCTCACAGCGCAGGAGCCAGCCGGAGTTTAGAATCTGATTCGTTTTTTTAAAGTGTATAGGCATGAAATCTCTTTTCGCTCTGAAGCGTCAAGAAGTGGACTCCAGTGGGCCGGATAAGTTCGCGACGATCTGGACGCCTCTTTTCTAAAGTTGTTGAAGCGCTTGTCTGCAGAAGTCGTCGAAGTTGAAGTGAACGGCCTGTCGGTGGTCTATCATTGGTTCTGATGACTAAGTTTTTTTGTATAGTAATCATTACTATGCAAGGCAAAAATTTTTCTCTTACAGATGTGTCATGAGAAATTGAAACTCATAAGATAAAGAAAGATATGATCTTATAAAAATTAAGATGAGAGTTTTGAGAGTTGGTGGGAATTGGGTTCTTGGGATTGGTTGCAAAATGTAAGGCTTACAATATGCGGGAGAATAGCTCCCAACCAGTGATACGCCGGGAAGTTTGGTGGATGTGAATATGGATCCGCTTCGTCGAGGATACCTCGCCGATCACGCATTTACTCCCTCCTGCGACCTTACGCTCTGCGGAGTGGGTTGAGGGTTGTTGATGCGGGCCAGACCGTTATCGATAGGATAGTATTTTTTTGGGACAAGATAATACTCGGATGCAGGCGAGCATTTTATTTTTTTAAAGTTGAACTTTAAAATTGTCTAATCGGTGTCTTTTCAATAGTTTTTATTGATCGAGATTTACGGAATCCACTGTTGGTCAACGCAAAGCGCTATCCTGTGGTTACGGTGCTCGGGCCGCGTCAATCGGGTAAAACAACGCTGGTGCGTTCGCTATTTCCCGACCACGGCTACTGCAACCTCGAAGACCCGGAACTACGTGCTTTGGCGACTCGGGACCCCAAGGAGTTTTTGCATCGACACCGTCCTCCGCTGATTCTGGATGAAGTGCATCGGGTGCCTTCGCTGCTCAGTCTCCTGCAGGTGCGGATCGACGAGCGTCCCGCCGAAAAAGGAGCTTTCATACTGACAGGGTCGCACCGGCCCCGCATACGTGAAAGCATCGGTCAGTCGCTTGCGGGCCGCACTTCAATCCTGAAGTTGCTCCCCTTGTCCATAGCCGAACTTTCGGCCTGGGGCGTCACGCAGGATCGCGATGCGCTGCCTGCCAACGATCTCTACCGCAGTTTTTACGAGACCTATGTCGAACGCGATGTGCGCCAGTTGATCGAATTGCGGAACTTGCAAGCCTTCGAGTTGTTCATGAAGCTGTTGGCCGGGCGTGTGGGGCAGCTGCTGAATCTGCATGCGCTGGCAGGTGAGATTGGCGTCAGTTCACCGACGCTTCGCGAGTGGTTGTCCGTGCTGGAGGCATCGTTTGTCGTCTTTCTCTTGCCTCCTTACTACAACAATTTCACGGAACCTGGGTTGGCGGCATACCTTTTGGAGATACGGACGCCGCAGCAAATGAGTCGGGATCCACTGCTGGGAAACCTGTTTGAAAATCTGGTGGTGATGGAGGCGCTTAAATCGCGATGGAATCAGGGGGTCGATCCGGATCTCTACCACATCCGCGATCAGGGGGGTTGAGATTGACCTTGTGCTTTCACGTCAACGCCAATTGTTCCCTTTCGAGATTAAAGCGGCACGGAGCTACCGGGAAGAATCTTTCAAAAATTTTGATAAAGCAGCGGGATGGAGTGATTCGATCCAGCCCGGTGCGGTGATTTATGCGGGAAAGGAAGAACAAATCGTGCAAGGCCATTCCCTGCTGCCATTTGAGAAAGCGAGTTCCGGGTTTCAAGTCAGATCAGGGGCCTAACACGAGTCGTTGCGTAAGAAGGGCGTTTTTTTTTCTGTCTGGTCCTCTAAAACTTGGGTGTCCTTAAAGTTGCAGGATAACTGCTTCGGGTGTGTCTTCAGGCAGTTCCGACCGAAGGGACCGCTCGACCTCGACGCGTGGCGGGCGCGGATACAGTGCCGAGCGCAAGACCGCAGTAATAGTTTCCTTCAGGATCACTGAACATCGTGAAGGAACAAAAGTATTAATTTGTAAAGTATAAAAGCTGGGGGAGCGGCTCGCCCGGCTGGGTTTGTGGGATTATAGCCCCGCAGAAGGTAGGGTTTCCAATTCGTCACTCGTGCAGATCGACCTCGTCGGGAGAGGTGACCTTTTTGATTCTTCCGTCTTCGATCCAGCAGACGCGGGCGGAGGCGGCGAGCATCTTGGGGTCGTGGGTGGAGCAGATGACGGTGACGCCCTGGGTGCGGTTGAGGTCCTTGAGGATCTCGATGATTTCCTCGCCAGTGCGAGTGTCCAGGTTCCCGGTGGGCTCATCTGCAAGAATGACGGCAGGTTTGTTCGCCAAAGCCCGAGCGATGGCGACGCGTTGTTGTTGGCCGCCGGAGAGTTCGAACGGTTTGTGGTGGATTCGGTGGCCGAGACCGACACGCTCGAGGATCTCGGTGCCCCGGCGAGCGGCTGATTTTTTGTCTTCGCCCTGAAAGACCATCGGAAGGGTGACGTTTTGAAGGGCGCTCATGACGCCGATCAAATTGAAGGTCTGAAAGATATAGCCGATCTTGTTACAGCGAAACCAAGCTTGCTCAGGCTCGGTGAGGTCGAATACCGATTGGCCGTCGAAGATGACCTTACCCTCGGTGGGTCGATCCAGGGCGCCGATCTGGTTGAAGTAGGTGGACTTTCCGGAACCGGAGGGTCCCATGATGGAGAGAAACTCTCCCTTATAGATGTCGAGAGTCACCCCTTTGAGCGCCCACACTTCTTCGCCGATAAGCTTGTAGAGCTTTTTGACGTTCTCGGTGCTTATTAATACGTCGCTCATGATGCTTGGTTTCGTTTGGGATGAACTTTGAGTTGGATCAGGTTGCGGCGCATAAGCATCTTGGTAAATCGGACCGTCGCATCTTCGCTATCGGAGGCACTGAGATTATATTTGTTGCGAAGCGCTCGACGGATGGCGAAGAGGTCATTCCTCCCATCGATTTGTCTCCAGAAAAAGGCGCCCCTTTCGTCGAGGGCCACCTGGATCGATTTTCCGGTTTTCGTAACTTTGGCCATTGCCCGTTCGACGAATGTGGTCGGAGGGACGACGGCGTGGAGGTGAAGATCCCCGGTGGAGGAAATGCGCTCCTCGACGGACTCGTGGCGAATGGGAACGGCTTCGAGCGGGTGGGCCCGGTCTTCGGGCGCAGGCGGGATCTGTTTCTTCTTCTGGTGGCGGGAGAGGATCATGAGGGGCTGGGATTAGTGGAATTCGGCACTGGTGAAATCGATCTCGGACGGGTGGGCGACCTTGACGATCTGGCCATCCTTGATCCACATAATACGGTTGGATCGTTTGAGCATCTTGAGGTCGTGAGTGGCCGAGATGATCGTCACCCCTAATTCGTCCTGCAATCGGGTGAGGAGCTCGATCATTTCCTCACCGGTTTTCTGATCGAGGTTGGCGGTGGGTTCGTCGGCGAGCACGATCTCGGGGCTATTGGCGAGCGCCCGGGCAATGGCTACCCGTTGTTGCTGCCCGCCGGAGAGTTCGGTAGGCTTGTGCAACAGGCGTTGTCCGAGCCCGACAAGTTCGAGGATCTCGACAGCTTTGTCTTGAGCGTCGTCCCCGTCCATCCCCGCGAAAGACATTGGGAGAGTCACGTTTTCAAGGCAGGTCATGGTGCCAATCAGATTGTAGGACTGGAAGATGTAGCCGATTTTCCGGCACCGTAGCCAGGCCAGTTCATTGGCGTCGAGTTGGGCGATATCGACCCGATCAATGAAGACCTTGCCGGAGGTGGGCTTGGCAAGACCGCCGATCATGTTGAAGAGCGTAGACTTGCCGGATCCCGAAGGTCCCATGATCGAAAGGTATTCGCCGCGATGGATCGTTAGGGTGGCTCCGCGAAGGGCGTGGGTTTGCACTTTACCCATTGTGTAGGTTTTCCGAATGTCGATTCCACGGATGACCACATCCTCGGAATCTTCATCCGGTCGGGAGAGGAGGTTACTGACTAGCTCGGCTTTCATTGTGGGATTTTCGGGATCAGATGTTGCTGCGCAGGGCGGTCGCAGGGACCATGCGGGAGGCGAAGGAGGCCGGATAGATCGCCGCGAGGATCGACATCAGGATGCCGCAGGCGACGGCGATCAGATAGAGAAAAAGGGCACCGCTGTAATCGATTGAGGCGAATACGAGGCCGAACCCGAAGGTGAAGGCATAAATAACGGCGGCGACGAGGAACCCCAAAACGCCTCCGATGAGGCTGCCGACCAATCCGGTGAGGGCGGACTCGATGAAAAAGATACGGCGGATGAAGGAGCTGAGGGCTCCGAGGCATTTCATGGTCCCGATCTCTTTGAAGCGTTCGGTGACGGACATCAACAGCGAGTTTGTGATGCCGATAATGGTCACCAGCAGCGCGATACTGACGATCCAGATGTTGCGGATCTTCGCCTGGCGCTCCTCTCGCTCAATCCGCTTCAGCTCTTCGGGATCGAGTTTCCTCTCGAGGCGGACGGCGGTGCCGGTGTCCGGGACAGTCTTCAAGAGTTCGGTGCGCGGAGAAGCGACGATCGGCCTGCGCATTTCGGAGAAAGCAGCGGACCAGTTGACGGAAGGTGCAGGTCCGTCGCCGATCAGAAGAACTCCGGAAGCGCCTGCGCCGATTCCTTGGGTAGATTGAAGGGCCAAGAGCGAATCCAGTCTAGGAATCGGTTGACCCGGTTCGGCTTGGTAATATCGAATCTCAGCGACTTCCCGATTGTCGATCTCCTGGAGCAATCTCTCCTCAATAACGGTCAATTTGCCGGTGGCAATAACGCCGAGAACCCTGCCTTCGACCGAACCCGTGTCCGCCTCGAGAAAGCTGATCATTCGTTGCACCTCGCTCCGGATCTCGCGCTCTTCGGACATCCCCTTGCGAATCATGTTCGAGCAGAAGACGGACATGAGGAAGGCGACGCCGAGGACCACGCCCATCATAGTGACGACGGAGCGGCCCATTCGGATACGGATTCCTTGAAGGACAACTTCAAGGGCGACCGAGAACGGAAGTTTGACCTGGGACTGGATGATCTGTGTAGGTTGCCGGGACATGATTAGAAGGGCGCTCCGGTGACCGCCTGTTTGATAAGGTTCATGGCGATGGCTCCCATACCGATGAGGCCGACACCGGTGAAGTAACCAGCTACGATGGTGGGAGCCATTCGGAGGAAATTGTTGGCTCCGAATTTCTTCTGAAAGTAGTAGCGTCCTATGATTGCCCCGACAAGTTCGAGCACGAGATAGTGCGGGAGCTGGCCGATCCCTCGAATGAAGCCATAGATGAGAAGAACCGGAAGGCCGAAGACCGACAGGAGGGCGAAGACCACCACGGTGCCGATCGCGCTTCCCCCGATGATCTCCGGTTTGATCGCCTTCATGAACTGGCTGTCGCGAATATCGACATCCTCGGGATTCTGCCCCTCCGGTACGAAAGTCGAGGAATAGAGTAGGGTGTGTTCCTTACTGAGGAGTTCCCAGCGAATCTCTGCGGTCGGAAAGAAGGACGACGGGACCTCATTGGTTTTCCAGATAAACGCCCAGAAGAGAATGGAACATCCGAAGAGAACGGGAATGGCTACGGCTTCGGCCTTGACCAGGGACCACATGCTGACTCCGGTGAGTTCGTTGACCCGGAGTGCCTGGGCGATCCCTCCGTAGTTTTCGGTGGGGACCGGCGCAAGCCAGATGTCGATCCCTTTGGCTCCCGAGAGGATGAAGGACCCCTCGCGGATGAAGGGAATCTCCACATCCTGACCGGAGATCCCGGAGAGGCGGGCGTTGACGTACGACATAAGAGGTACGTAGACGAAACTGAAAAGGATGAGGAAGATCAGGGGCAGCTGGGGAATCAGCAGGTGGGCCACGTAGATCATGGCGGTAGCGGCCAGGACATAGCCGACGGCCGCCATCCAGAGAGGGTAGTCGCCACGTCCTTCCGGGGTGGCCCAAAGATCTTCGGGAGCACCGTCTTTCTGCTTCTTGCGCTCGCGGGCGGTCGTCACGAAAGCCCGGATGACGGAGTAGATGGAAACCACGGCGATGCCGAGAGCGGTGCCGATGCTGAAACTCAACCAGAAATCCACATGATTGGAGAACTGGGTGTTGACCGTATCCATTCCCGGCTGCCAGGTCGTCAAAACTCCGAAGTGGTAGAGAAGCGGATTGATCAGAAAGGTGACGAAGATCGCAATCGCCGTTCCGATAACGGCCCAGAACGGGATGACGAATCCGATAAGCAGGATGCCCAGATCAAGAGTAGCCCCGATGGGCGCGGCGGGAAGAAACCCTTCCGTCACGTTGGTGAGATCGACAAACGGCTGGGGAATGAGGAAAACGGGTTCTTCGAGGATCAGGCCGGTGATGGCGGGAACGCCAACCAGGATCACGCCAAAGGCGATACCGAGGATGGCTCCCAGAGAAAACAGTCTCCACTTTGAGAAAGTTTTGCCCGAGTTCTCGTCGGAATCTTCGCTTTCGTTGTCGTCCCCGGTAATCGCGGATTTCGCTTTTCCGAACCGTTTGAGAAAGGACTTTTTCTTTTTGCCGCTATCTTCTTCGGCCATGGCCATGGCCCCTTGAGCCTGAATGGGCGCGAGCGGGAAGGGGAGTTTTTCGATGTCGGAGGTCAGGCGATAGAAGAAATAGCCGATCGTGTATTTCTTGACCACCGAGATGATCATGATGAAGGCGACCAAACCGATCGGGATCATCCAGTCGCTGTGCAGGAGGTTCCGTTCGATGAGAGCCGGACTGTCCGGAGAGGGAACCCACCAGCTAGGGAAAGCGTTGCCCATGCCTTGCTCGCGAACGGCGTCGCTGTTGACGAGAAAGGCGCGAAAGATAAGTGGACCGATCGGCCCCCCCGGCATGAGGAGGTACCCGGTCATCATGAAACGGGTAGCGTAGAGCAGAGTGACGAGATTCTGCTTGGATAAAGGTTTCATCGCCCGCCGGGCCACCTGACTGAAGAGGATGACGGTGACCCAGGTTGCGGCCGAGGTCATGTCCCCTCCGGTCATGAGGCCCAGATAGATCGAGCCCGGCATCATGACGAGACCGCAGAAGAAGATCCCTACAACGGTGGACCAACCGAAGCCGTCCCGAAACTCGGTGGGTGAGTCGAGTAGGTTGCGATACTGGTCCAGTTCTTTGTCGATTTTACGCATGGGTGGGGATCTCGGACTTGGATTGTTCTTCGAGTTGGAGGCGAACCTCTTCGTAAAGTTCGGATTTCATTTCGGGGGTGACGGCCCGCCAGTGCAGGAACTGTTTGCGGATCCCGACCATGAAGGGTCGGTTGACGCGCTCCCATGAGTCGCGGGTTCCTGAGCTGCGGACCAATCGAATAGCCGCCATAAATTCTCCGGTCTCTTCGTCGAAAGGAGTGCGGATGGTCAGCTCTTGGGAGACGCCCAGATCGAAGGGTTTCAGCCAGACGGTGGCACAGACCGAAGGAACCACGGTCTCGGGGCCGCCCTTGGAGGATCCCTCGATCTCATAGCGTGGCGGTCCTGCGGAAAAGCCACCGGCACCGCCTTCGCCATGGTCTCTTAGAAAGCGGTGGAAGAAGGCGAGGACGGCCACTCGCTCGCGGCGGTCGAAGGTAAAGGGGAGGTTGAAACTGTAGCTGTCGCCTTCGGGCTCCGGCATGTCCCACCCCGAGTCCTCGGAGGGTGCGGCGATCTCCATGGCGGAGCGAGCGGGGAAGTAGGTCGAGAGGAAGACGGCGCCGACCACTGCGAGGGAGGCGTAGATACTATTGACCGAAGCGAAGGTCATGTTGAGATCACCCGTCAGGTCGAGCGCGGTGAGAACCGTCCCTGTGCCTTGACTGAGCAGGTAGCCGATCACGCAGCCGACTACGGCGTAGACGAAGGCTTCGGCGAAAAACATGAAGAAAATGAATCGCGGAGCAATGCCGACGGCGTTGTAGACGTAGATTTCGTCACGCCTTTCGTAGACCGATCCCTTCATCGTGTTGAGCACGGTCAGCGCCGCAATGATCAGGGGAATGATCAAGTCGATCAATCCGGCGAAGTCGGAGACGCGCATGCGGCTGCCACGGTAAGCCGTTCCGTCGATTCCGTAGAAAGCAGGGCGGGCGCGTTGTTCGAGGAATCGGACGACCTCCTCTTTCGCCTGGCGCAGGCTGAGAGAGTCGAAATCGAGGGCCAACGAAACCAGTCGGTTATCGGCATCGGCCACGTTGATACCGAGATCGGCCTGGGGGGCGATGAGAATTTCGGAGGGGGCCATCAGAACGCCATCCTCGTCGCCCAGAACACTCGCGAAGGCTCCGGGGACCTTCTCGAGCTCGCGGAGACCGCGAATGTCAAATGGCAGGATGGGACGTCCGTCAAGATCCTTGAGCGAAAGGTATTGGTTCTCGTCGAAAATCCCACGGACGATAAAGTTACCGCCATTGATGGAGACGGGAACCCCGCCGGAATTGACCGCTTCGACCGTGATCCCCAGGCGCTCCGCCATCGAGGAGGGAATGATGACGGGGATATCTTCTTCCGGACTGGTTTCGTCCGGGGTGGGAAACCAATATGGCTCCGTGATCAAAGGGAAATTTTCCTGGAGTGGTTCGTTGTGGGCAAGACGGATGATCGAGCCGAACGAAAGAGTGCTGACTCGGTCGTCGTCCCCTTCGTGAAGAATTTCGAGCTGGGGATTGAGTCGCTCGTTGTTGCTGTTGGTCGTGCCGACATAGAGCGAACGGGGAGCGACGGGAAAAGCGCTTCCGTATCGGGACTCGATGGCGAATCGCTCCGTGGCGCTGATCGGGGCGAATTTCTCATTTTTTACCAGCAATCCCTGATAGTTGGCCGGACCGACCGCGATTTCCGTGTCTTCGAAGTCGCTGTAAATCGAGGTGAAGCAGATCATCGCAAAGGTGATGAGCACCAGTGTGAGGCAAGTGAGACCCGTCCGGACCTTGCGCCGATGCATATTATTCAAGCCGAGCATGAACGCCGTGCCGATCACCCCCATGGAATTGGCTTCGGCACCTGCTACCCGTCCTCGCTTCTGCTTGATCTCTTCCAGGTTCTCGCGGAATTTTCCCGCAAACAACAGAGTGATGGCGACGGTGATCAAGAGGATGAAGAACCCGAGAAGGATCATGATCGACGAACGAATCATCTCGAACGCCGGATGGAGCAGACGGAGCAGGGCGAAGACGGTGAGGAAGATGACCACCTGAGCCCCGATCTGTTTTCGGATGTCGGAGAAGCCGCAGACGAGTTTCTCGAAGAAGAAGGTAAAGGGGATCAACAGAGCCATGTACCAGAGGATGCTGACGACCGCTCCGTTGATGTTCTCGCGGAGAATGGGATGGACGATGATCGAGTAGGTCAGCGAGTCGCGGGCGACCAGCATGCGCTCGAAGAATCCAAGATCCTCCCCGTCTCCGGCCGCCTCGTTCAGGAGCGCTCCGCTTTGTTCGTGAAATTCGAGAGTGTGACGGTCGGCCAGTCCCTTCGCTTCCTGGAGTTCCATGCGGGTCTCATTGAGCCGGTTCATGGACTGTGCTTGCTCGAAAGGGATATTCTGCAGGATCGAATGGTCCAGAGCGAGGTATCCTTCGCCCTCGATAGCCAAGTCGGTTGTCGGATTTTTCTCCGGGGACCCGCTCATGTAAGAACGGACGGCCTGGACCAACTCGTTGTCGGCGGTTCCCGAGCGAAACGTCGTGTAGAAATAGGAGTCGGGCGGAAGAAAGTTGACGACACTATCCTGGGTCACGACCTCGTTGAGCTGATCGAAATTGGTCAGGCTGCCTGCTTCGATCATTCGAATCGATGAGAAGGGCCGCAGCGTCTGCGGGTTGATCATGTCGAGTATGGCTACCGGTGTGGCCCGGAATACGACAAGATTTACGTCGCGGAAGTCGTCCTTAAGCGGATTGGGAAAAATAGAGGTGTAGAGGCTTTGGGTGGAGGAACTCTCGTCTTTGATGTAGCTTATGTATCCGTTGTCGTCGTAGTAAATCGACTGGAGATTGTATTCGCGCCCAAGGCGGAACGGAGAAGAGGCGTCTGGCAGATCGTACCGTCCGTAGGGATCGGTGAAGTGCATCATGCCTTCATAGCGGATGGGGCTGCGCTCGATGGCGAGACTTGCGGGCTTTGGTGCGACGAGCGCTCCGGCCAGCGGAAAGTTCGGAACCAGCGAGCGACCTACGTCGGCGACATAGACGGTTCCCGAGTATTGGCTCGGTTGAGTGGCGGGAGGCATCTTGATTGAGCCGAAACCCTTCCCGAGCGCCAAGGCAAACTCGGCAATGAAGTCCAGGCTATCCGCCATCGTATTCGCAGTCATCGTGGACTCTTGCCATGGTTCGCGGATTTTGCGGTAGGAGTCCAGACGGTCGGTATTGACGAAGGTGAAGGCCCGGTAGCCCATGGTGTTCCAGTTCGAGGTCGGCACCGGAAAGCCGGAAACCGTCCGATAGATAGCCCCCGCCGAGCTGTTGGCGGGCGACTTCAGCCGGACCGAATGATCGAGATCCGTTTCCTGGAGAACTTGCTCAACGACCGAAGCCACGTTGTTGGCGATGATACTGGTGCTTCGTGTGAAAAGATCAGTCGGACCTCCGAGGACAAAGCTCAGTTCGCTCGGTCCGGCCGTTTCCAGAGTTTTAGGGAGGAAACCAGGGCTGAAAACGTACAGCTCTTCGTAGTCCGCAAAGAGCCGATTCAGTTCCAGACCGGCGGTCCACTCACGAACCTTCTCGGAATGATAGGCGACGAGCGTATCAAATCGGCTTTGAAGCGCCCCTTGAAGGTCATAAACGTCTACGAAACGGGTTGAATCGTCATAGCCGACTGCCGTCCGATCCATGAGCCGCGACAAGGGCAGACTGGCGGCGGTCGCCAAGTCTTCGTAGCGGAACTGAGCTTCGAGGAAGGCTTTGTATTCGGGGCGATCCAGCTCGAAAACATCGCCGCGCTCGAAATCGATGCGGCTTTGAAGAACCTTTTCGGAGTCCTCGAATACCAGGGTGTTGAGAACGTAGCGCAGCTGGTCGAAGAAGAAATTTCGCTCGTTCGGGGTGAAACTCGATTCGATCTGGGCCGTAGTTTCCTTGGACTGCAGGAAGCCCTCCGTCGCAACGGCGTCGGCGAGCGTGGTGACGAGAGCGAGGTCGGATTTCTCTTCCTCGATGTGCGAACGGATCTTTGTCGCGGTTGCTTCGGCAGCTCCCTCCGGTCCGATCATGCGGAGGAACTGGTCGAGTCCGGCGAAACCGATATATTGAGCACCGGTGGTGACAAAGATGACGTCACGCTGAAGTTCATCCCGATGGGCCGCCAACCCTTTCGCCAAAGCCAGCTGGGTGGCGAGGGGGTAGCTTTGTAGAGGATTCCGGGCGTAGTCGGGGAGGAGTCCGTATTCGTCGTAGGGAACACTGAAAACCAATGCCTCGCGGGTGGGGTTATCTGCCCGGAGTACGCCCACCACAGTCTCGTGATCTACCGACTGGAACGTCGCTTTTACCTCAAGGCGGACTCGCTTCCCCGCGTAGTCGAGCAACTCTTCGGTTGCCGCGAGTCGGGGGAAATTGACCGGGAGAATGCTCTGCATCCCGGATTGGGCCAAGACAGTTTGCCAGGGAATCGCTTCCATTCCTTCTGGATGCACGAGAACCAGCCCTTTCATTCCCATTTGAGCATAGCGCGACCATTCGAGGTCTTGGGTTTTCGGGATCTGGTCGAGCCGCACGACTCCGATCACGTCGCTGAAGTCCGAATACTTGAGGAGTGTAGTCTCATCCAGGACCAGGAGTCGGCCCGTTAGTCCTTCTTCGGGGCTTACGACCGGTTGAAAGGAGTTGGACGGAAACGGAAAGACTTCGACGTTCGGCATGACCGTCCCGTCCTCAAGACGAATAGAGCGATCTTCCGTTATGGGAGCGGCTGCAGTGCCCGGCAAGCGGTAGACTTCAAGGCCGTTCCCGGCGAGGAAGTCGGCGATAAACTCCGCCGCGTCTGCGTGGCCCGGGCGGCCGAGCATTCGCGAGCCCAAAGCCTCTATCTCGTCGTGCAAGGCTTCCACCGAACCCGGTGCGAGGGCTTCTCGAACCGCGTCGCTTCGATAGTCGCTGTCAAAGGGGAATCCCGGGTCGAAGGGCTCGGGTGTGGATAATGAGAGAACAGTCCAAGCCGTACCGAAGAGAATCGCGGTGAAGAGGACGAAACCGATGATGCGTTCTTTCAAAGACATGATGGGAGTTACAAGAGGTCGGAAAAGATGATTTCAACTCCTTGCGAGCGGAGGTAGGCGGCATAGATTGCGTTCAGCAGCAGAGCCAGCACCGAGGCAATAAAGACTCCGGCGAAAAAGGGGAGCAGTTTCGTGCGAACCGTTTCAGCGCCTCCGAGCTTAACAACGATCAAACGTAGCAACCAGGCCGCCAAGATACTCCCCCAAAGGGATCCGGCTCCGGACCCCATCAAGTGGGTGGATCCGAGGATAAATCCCAGAGGGTGAAACCAAAAACCCGCAAATAGTTGCCGAAGGACGGTCAGAATGGTGGCTCCGATTGCTCCGTAGAGATAGCCATAGGTCGATGGGGCGATGCCGCTTTGCTGGGCTTCATCGCCCACCATGGCGGTGCCGGCTTGGGCCAGCTCCTGGTTGAGATTGCTGAAATACCAGGGCTTATCCTCAAAGGCCCAATTGAAGCGAAGTGAGTCGCCGCCGAAGGCGTAACTGGTCGAAAGAAACGACCAACCTCCGATTATGATCCCACCGAGTATTCCCAGCAGGCAGGTGTAGAGAATATGTTTGGGGCGAATGCCATAGCGTCGGCCCAGCTCGAGGATCTCCAGTTGCGCGCCGGGGATAAGAAAAAAACCGGCAACCGTGATGAAAAAACTGGCGGTAAACGTAAAGACGACCAATCCGGGTCCAAAGGCTCCAATGCCCCCGAGCAGGAGGATAAAGAGGGCGGCGTTGTTCGGGGTGAAGTAGCCGAAAGGAATTCCACATTCAGCCCGGATTCGCATGGCCACGAAGCCGATTGTTAGAAGAAAGACCATAAAGGCCAGCACTCCGAGAATCGAAATCCCCACCCAGTTCGCCCAAACCGCTGACGCCGCAAAAACGGCAACGAGCAGGATGAGTGCTGTGCGATAGGAGAAAATCTCGTCCCGCTTCGGCGGTTTTGAGGAGACGGCTTCCTTAAGCACTTCCCGGAAGTAAGTTCGGGAAAACCAGAGGATCAGCAGGGCGTAGGCGAGGTAGGCCCCCACCTGCTGCTCCTGAGCGTAGGGGAACCCCGGGCTGGCGTCCATGCCGCTCACGTATCCGTACCAATACAGGAGACGGAAGAGAAAAAATCCTACCAGAAAGCTGAAGAGAATATTCAATTCGATGAAAACCGCGAGACTGACGAAGACGGCCATCACGGTGAAGGTGATGTTCCACGTTTCGCCCCATTCAGGCCCGAAGTAGGAGCCCAGGGGGACAGAGATACTCGGATCCGGAACGGCCGAATTGTAGAAGCTGGCCATCTTGAGAAGGCACCAGATCAGGCCAGCGGAAAATCCGAGCCACATGGTGGAGTTGCGCCAGATGCCCGAAAGAAACCGGTTCTTGGGTTCGTCCGCGCTCCCGATGAGTAAGGTGGGGATCCGGGTGAGCGGCAGGGAGAACCGTTCGCTGTCGATCCATTTGCGGCGCATGATTACGGCGATGCTCAACGTGCCCAGGAGAATGATTGCCAGAAAACCGCCCCACGCGAGAATTGGCCGCCACCAAGCGTCCCAAGGAATATAACCAGAGACCAGATATCGCAGTCCGCTCAGGCTGAAAAGATTATCGGGGCGGACGACCAGGCCGTGTCGATGGTGCTCGGGAAGAGCGGCGTAGTCACTTTCGGATATCTCCGTCCGTCCGGAAAAGACCTGTTCCATCGCTAGAACACTTTGTAGCTGTGGATCGGCCACATAGAGGACACCGGGGCCTTCCAATCCGATCTCGAGCGTGACACTCTCGGTTGCGTTTCGGGGAGCTTCAAAGCCATAGAGGCCTTCCCTCTGAAATCCCTGGGGATGAATGACGGATGGCTTGCGAATGATCCGGGAATAGAGGATCTCCCGGAAGTCGTCGGAATCATCCGCATACATACGGACAAAGTAGCGACTATCGCCTTGGAACTCGGAAGGCCGCAGCAATACGCTGGATAGGTAGGGGGTCCCGGGCATGACCCCCGGCGATTTTTCTTCCTTTAGGGGGAGGGTGAAGCGGATCGAGGACACCTCTCCGGAGGCTTCGTTTTCCAGGACCAGCACCTCTTGTTGCTCGCCGGCCGAATGGTCGACGGTTTCAAAGCGGGAGTTGCCCGAGAGAAATACGGATTCCGAAGGCTGAAGACCTTTATCGGCAAGAAGGTTCGCCCCGGAAGGCCAGAAATTGTCGCTGTAGGCGTCCATCTTGGCGAAGTCGCCCGTACGCGGGATCGTCGAGGATATGGCGACGATTCGATGCCAGAATCCCTGAGTCATCATCGGGCCGCTGATCAGGATCGCGTAAAGGACGCAAAGCAATTCGGGACGGGAAAGGATGCGGACTTTGAAAAGGGTGAAAAAGATCGCCCCCAGACCCACCATCGCGAGAAAGACCCAAAGCCCCGGTATCACGAGCGCATGCTCTCCCGGGGAGCTGGCCACGAGGACGACATGCACGTAGTTGATCAGAATGGCCGATGCCAGCATCGCGAATATACTGGCGACGAGGGATCGGGCGGTGAAGGCGGGTGCAAATTTTGAGGCTGCGTTCATTCCAGTCGAATGGGGGAGGGGGACGTTGCTTGACGAATTAGAGAAGTATGTCGGACGGACAAGGATCGTAGGGAGGGTGTGCGACCCTCGGGACTCTCATTCCTCCACCCAGACGGATGGACGGCGGACGGTCGCAAAGAAACTCCAGAACCGCGGGACCGTCCGGTTCCGGGGAGGATTCGGGCAGGGTAAGCTGAAGCAGATCTCCTTCTTTTCGGAAAGGAAAGGTCTCTCCGCTACCGAGCAAGGAAACTTTCTCGACTTCGCATTCGAGTCCGCCGAGGCGAAAGGACCCGGGCCAGTGTCGGGTGATCAAAAAGAGTCGGTTGCCCGAGCAGGTGAAAGGACCATGGTGCAACCAGTCGTCCCGGTGAGCGGATGTGCGCTCTCGAAGTTCGTAGAAAAAAGGCTCGGTATCATGGATAGCGGCTCCGTTGCGCGTCATCCAAGCCGCTAATTGATCAAAGAGGTCGCTGGCTTGTGGCGGGAGAGCGCCGTCTCCCATCAGGCCAAAATTGAGCAGGAGGTTTCCCCGCTGTTTTGCGACAGAGGCGAGAAGCTGAACCACATCTCCTAAACTTTTCCAAGAGTGGTCGCCCTTGTGGTAGCCCCAACTTTCGTTTGCGGAGATGCACGTCTCCCAAGGGCGCCACGGTTGCGGGGCGCTGATATGTCCTTCTGGAGTGCCGAAGTCACCGTCCAGACCGTTTCGGTTGTTAAACAGAAGGCCGGGGCACAGTTCGCGAAGTCGCTGGTTCATCAATTCGGCCCTCCAGCCATTCGCATCGAACGGCCACCATCCGTCGTACCAAAGGATGTCAATGGGACGGTATCGGCCAACGAGCTCTTCCAGACGTGCGAAGGTCGCATCAAGAAAAGATTCGTGGGCTGCTTCGCTCTCAAGAGCGTCTGAGGCGTCCGGCTGGTCGTACCAATTGTTCAGGCTGTGGTAGAGACCAATTTTAAGATTATACCGGCGCGCGGCTTCAATCGTCTCGTCCACCAGGTCGCGTTTGCAGTGCGAGTTTCCGATGTGCAGGTCACTCAGTTCAGTCGGGTAGAGGCGGAATCCCTCGTGGTGCATCGTCGTGAGAACGACGTAGCGCATGCCAGCCGCTTGTGCCTTGCGGCAGAGGGCGTCGGGATCGTAGCTCTCGGCGCTGAACTGATCACGGAGATTTCTCAGCTCCTCGCCGGAGAAACGTTCGCGGTTCGCAGACCACTCACCTCGGCCGACTAAGCTATAAAGTCCGAAGTGGATAAACATACCAAACCGTAGGTCGGAAAAGTCCTGGGCGCTGATCGAAGAGGCGATTTCGTCCTGAGAGCGATTGGCGGATTGGGTCATGATTGTGAAACCTTGAAATCGATCAATTCCAGCCGAGAGGATTCTTCCAGACTTTGGCGATACGGATTGGTTCCGGTGTGCTCGGCGATGACTTCGCCAGCGACCGCTTCCGCCAAAATATCGGGCTTGAATTCAAGAAGCGTGGTCGGAAAGGGAAGAAACATCCCGGAGCCCTGATTGGATTGGGAAACCACCAGTAGGTCGTTGGGGACGTCGATGGATTCGTTGAGGATTGCCTGGCTCGCTTGCGCGTAGAGAATATCGTCCATCAGTAAAAGCCCGTCGGGCTTTTTTCTGGGGAAAGCGCCCCAAAGAGAGCGAAACTGCTGCCAACCAGCATCGCCAGAGGCCGGCGTTCTTTGGTCGTGAAACCACTCGGGATAGAAAGGAAAGCCCTCTTCGGCGAAAATTCGTTCAGCTAGGGTCATTCCGGAGCCTTCCTTGAAGAGCTCCCGCCAAGCAATCACTGCGATTTTCTTGCGCCGATTTGATTTGAAGTATCGAAGGGCCATTCGAAGCATCGCTTCCGGATCGAGCTGCAGATGCCGATTGAACTGGGTCCCGAATCCGTAGACGTAGCGTTCTTTCCGCTTCTCCTCTGTGAGAAGAGCTGGAGGTGGATTGGTCGAAATGAAAACGAATCCCCTCAGTGAACGATCATTGTACACCGCCTCCCGGGCCTTTTCCGGGGTCCGGTCCCCCTTTTGGGGCGGTTGCACCTGCTCATGGAAGGTGACCACCGGGATTCCCGCGGCTTCCAACAACTCTTGGACCTTTTGGAATACCCTCATGTGGAAATAGGACGCTCGCGACGAGTAGAGGTCCCAGGTCATGACAAGGGCGACGGGGAGGGATTCGCGTGGATCGCGAACGAAGGTGCCACTTCCATGAATTCGTTCGATCAAGCCCTCGCTGGCGAGTGTCGCAAACGCTTCCCGAACTGTCATGACGCTGACCCCAAAGCGCTTGGCCAATTTTGACTCCGCCTCCAATTTCGCGCCGGGTTCAAGCTCCTCTTTGACATGGTGCCGCAGGGCCTCGGCGACTTGGCCACTGAGGGACGGTTTGCGCTGAATGGTTTTGAGCATCGTATTCGGGGAGAATTGAGTCATCTAATGACCTGATGTTTTTGGCCAAACGTCAATGGCAAATCGGAATTTTTTGATCGTCGGGCCGATCAGGACGGTGCCTCCAAAAACTATTGCGAGTCACTGTCTGAAAATCGCGAGCAAATCAATGATCGGAAACTAATTTCCTGAAGCGACTAAGGAGCAAATTCAAACGAAACTTGGAACGTGCATATGCACGCGTCTAGATATTCTGACAGGATTCTGTAACCAACTGAAACCAGAAATAACATGAACTCGTAAGTATCAGAAAGTGAGTGACTAAAAGAAATGATGTATGAATCCCTCCCTCTCCGCCAGCTATGCAAGCGGCCTAGCGGCTTGCATTCAGTGAGATTCAGGGTCTACTCCAAAGTTTGGGGACCGGGCATAATTTGTGATTATTTTTCTTTAGGATTATTGTGTGTGTTCATTGGCACTGAGCGAGGACGCGCAGTCGGTAATTTTCAAAGTTTCTGAAGCCGAAGGCTCTTCTTTGGATGAGTTTCATTTTTCTGTGGAAGCCTTCGGTGATGGCATTGTTTTTGGTAAATCGCCACATGGTGGCGATGGGCTCGATCCATTGTTGGAGGGTCTTGGCGAGGGTTTTGAGTTGTGCAAAGCCCTGTTGTTGTAGTTCTTCGATATGTCGATAGAGCTCTTTGGCATTTGATCGACACTTCTTTGCTGTGCAGGACTTCTGGCAGAGAAGGGAGTGGATTTGCCATCGTTTGAGATAGAGGGGCTCGAGGGTTGGGTGCTTGTCGAAGAGTTCCTGACGGCGTCGGATCTGTTTTTGCGAGAGGCGCCCGGGTCGGGTTCGCAGGATCGCCAGGAGTCCGCTGTTGCGGGTAATCTCGGGAGCAATCTCACGGCAAAGGCCCGTGAAGTGATGAGCGAGT
>NZ_JACHVA010000100.1 GCF_014230055.1 Puniceicoccus vermicola
TTGCCTTGGCACACCGTCAAACGCATTGACAAAGCTAGGTTGGTTCGGGAGTTGCCTGAAGTCGATTACGGTTCGCTCAGAACTCTGGTCATGGATGAGTTCGCATTGCACAAGGGGCACCGCTACGCCTCCGTCGTAGCCGATGCGGACACTCGGCAAGTGCTTTGGATCGGTGAAGGGCGCAGTCGCGAATCCATACGCCCCTTCTTTGAATCACTGGGCGAACACTGCGATCAAATCGAAGCGGTCGCGATGGATCAGAACAGCGCCTTTGACCTGGAGGTGAAGATGCACTGCCCGAATGCGGAAGTCGTCTACGACCTTTTTCATGTCGTTGCCAAATACGGCCGTGAAGTCATCGACCGAGTCCGCGTGGATCAGGCCAATGAACTAAGGCAGAACAAGTCGGCTCGCAGAGCGGTCAAACGTAGCCGATGGTTACTTCTAAAGAACAAGGACAACCTCAATGAAGAAGAACTTGTCAGGCTCGAAGAGCTGATGAATGCCAACCAATCCTTGGCTCAAGTCTACGTCCTGAAAGAACAGCTCAAAGAACTATGGCGAAGCTCAAGCATCTGGGGCGCCTTCAAACGCTGGCGCACATGGTGGAGGATGTGCCGTGAGTCCAAAATCAAACCCCTGCTCGCCTTCGCTGATAAACTCAGACCCTACCTCCGTGGAATCATAGCCTCAGCCAAATACCCACTCAACACCAGCGTGCTCGAGGGCATGAACAACAAGATCAAGGTCATCAAAAGAACCGCTTATGGCTTCAGGGATACGGAATACTTCTTCCTCAAGATTAAGCATGCTTTCCCCGGGAAATGACGATGAACCTTTTTTTGAGGGGCCGGTTAGCAACTGGTGCGGGTGGGGTCGAATTGAGGGGCAACAGCAGGCTGTGTGAAGGACTGTTGAGGTCAAAAGCCTCATGGGTCTCGTCACAGAAAATCTTCAGTTGTATCAGGATCTGGCTGGCAAGCGTCCTTTAGGTCTTAGTCGGTTATCCTTTTTTCGTGGACAATGACGCACTATTTTTGGGTCGAGACCCGTATCTTTGAGATTCTAAGTTCAGAATTCAATGCTACCCGTATAAACTGAGTCGATCGAAGTCGTTCAGTCCGGGCATACTTTGCATCGTATGGAAGCTGGCTGTGACGGTGTCGCGGATACCTTCATGGGTTCGGTTGGGATCGCAAAGGTCATCTACGATCTTTTCGGCCAGTTCTACGGGGTTGAGCTGAACGAGGTCGATGGCGGTTCTTAGTGTGTTCAAGCGTGGCACGCGCACGGGGCCGCGGCAAAAGGCGAGACGGTGCTGGGCAGCAATTTGCTCGATTAGGTCGGGATAGCCGTTGCAGAGATTGTCCGCGGTTTGAAAGTCAAAAAAGGCGAGTGCAGAGGGGCTGTTTTGAGTATCCATTAGGGCGGAGGACAAATCTTCTGGGGTGGCTTCAGTTGGGACGTATTCCAGCCCAGCGTCGGCGATTAGGATCTTGAACTTCCGGATCGCACGGCGAGCAATGAGGTTTTCCGGCAGGGGGATGACAATTCGTTGGATCTCGAGTTTTTTCCAGTGCTGGGCGAGTGCTTTGTAGGCGGGTTGCCAGTCGAGAAGGTGTGTGCGCGAGGGCAGGCTGAGGGTATTTTCGGTGGGCTGGAGAAGAATTAGGCGAATGCCACGCTCCCGAAGCGAGAGAAGCACGTGGGAGGCCAAAGGGTGGGGTGACTGCCAAATGACAAGGTCGAGATTGTGGCGGAGCAGACGTTCGGTGAAGTCCGGGTCGAAGTCCTCGCGGCTGCGGTAAAAGATGGAGTCCGCGACGAAGCCTCGCGCTCGCAAGCGTTCTTCTAACTCGATCTGAAGGTTGCACTCGAAGGGCGAGGTAATCATGGCCTGTAGCCAGATCGGCAACCCGATGATTGCGTTGATCGGCTTGCGGGTGCTGTGTTTGCGCCCGGTGAGCATAGTTTGCGAGCCACGAATTCTGTGGAGCATGCCCTCCATATCGAGTGATTCGTAGACCAGCGCGACGGTCCGCAAGGGAACGGAAAAATACTCCGCAATTTCCCGCATAGAATAAAACGGGCAGGGCGAGTCTCTTTGAAGTGTCTGTGCACACTCGCGCAGGCAATCCGTTAGAATCTTCTGTCGGCTACATTTTTCCGGGAATCCTGCGAATTGGGAAAAGGCTTCAGAAAGTGGGGGGAGGTCTTTGTTTAGGCGGTGCCGGGCCATTTCGTGCGAAGCATGGGGGGATTGAACAGAATGACAAGAGGGATTATACGGTTGGTGATTCCGTGACTAAACTGTATGAAGTGGACTTCCCCAGGCCTTTGTGGATGCTACTCCTTTGCATGGCAAGTAATACGGCCCAAACTTTCGCCAAAAACAACCCCATCAAGACGGATTTTCCTCGTGTGGTGGTCTATTGTGGTGCGGACGCCAAGATACATCAAAGTTCTCTCTTCTACCTTCACCTCTTCTGGGCGATCATCGAGAAGGGCCGGAAGCTGGGTTTCGAGATGATTCCATTAATGGATACACGCCCGGAGAAAGGAAGGTTTGGCGCACCTCCGGAGATGGTACAGATTGAAAAGGCCGGATCAATTGATGGCTATGTGGCCATCATGGCCTACGACTCTATGGTGGAATGGATCCGTGAAACTGGCAAACCGCTAACTGTTTTGAATGGAAGTAGTCCCGATGTGGGCTTTGACATGAAGGAGATGGCTGAGATGTCGATCCGACGTTTGGCCGCGCAGGGAGCCCATTCGCTAGGGTTGATGATTCCTCCGGAAATGGCAAATGCTGAGGTTCTCGAGATGCTGGATGAAGTCTCGGAGGAGCTCAACATCACGATCAATTACGAGTGGATCATGGTCTCGCACAAACCCATGGAAATCAAAGGCTATCATCAGTTTCAGTCACTTTGGGACTTAAAGTCCAAGCCAGACGGCTTGCTGATTTATCCCGACGTAATGTCGCGCGGTGTAGTGTCAGCGATCGTCGAGCGCCGTTTATGCGTGCCAGAAGATTTGAAGTTGATCCTGCACCGGAATGCAGAGTCGCCCTATGTCGTGCCTTTTCCCTGCGATTGGATCGAAATGAGTGCGGATCCGATTGCGGATGGTTTACTGGAGGCGCTCCAGGCCAAGTTGCAGGGGAAACAGTTGCCCATGCGGTGGATTCATTTTAAGCTTGTGCCAAGCGAAAGGTTGGCGGGGTTTTGATTCATCGCATCAGGGATCGAATACATTCGGCCTGCCGTGAATATCAAGAATCGCGGTGTTGGTGGTGCAGGGAAAACTGTGGTGTCCCATCCAAATAATTGCGCCCCCACAATACGGAAAACGCTCTTTGCGCCGAAGGAACGCCCGGAAGAGGTCCTTTGCTCGAAGGTCTTGGCTCCTGTTTACAAACTCCTCCAAGTCCCGTTGTTTGCGATTGTGGTTTGCATGGAGTTTATCCTACTGGAGCCATGAAGAGGTGCGGCGCCAGAGCGGGTTTTTGATGGAACCGGGCAAGGGTGGAAGATCTCTCGCATAGTCTGGAATGGTGCTGGCAGTGCTGGTCCTGGGGATCCCCACTCGGACCGGAATCGGGCATCGTCGGGCTGCCGGTAGCTATTGGGTTTCCCGCTTCAAGGACCGCTAACGTCCCAAATGCAGTCCCTTTCCAAAGCTCTTTTCGTTGGCGAGGAATCGTGGTCCGGATGTGGAGGTGGTAAGGACACGGCGCGAGGGAGGTCCTCAATCCCCTGCGATTCAGCTTATACCTCATAATAAAAGGTTTGATAATTAATAAGGATACGTCGATGATGGTAGGATGAGACGACGCAACTTGGGGGATGAAGCGGACCGCCAACGAATCAAAGTTCTGCTCAAAGGGAAAAATTCGGGCTGGCGCCAGGCTCGATTGATAGCACTGCAAATGGGCTTCAACCCGGAAAACGAATCCTCGGAGATTGCTGAGATCGTAGGGGTGAGCAAGCCAACGGTGAATCGCTGGTTCAAGCAGTATAAGGAGGAGGGTTTGGATAAGGTGCTTACCCGCGGGTATGGGATCGGTCGCCCCAGCGGTTTGGACGAGGAGATTGAGGAGTATATCTCCAAGGCCTTGGACAGTGGCCGTTGGAACACGGCAAAGCAGGCACAGGAGGAGTTGCAGAAGCACTTTGGAAAGGCCTTCGGATACCAAACGGTATGGACTTGGTTAAAAAAATGCGCGGGGGTGCTTCGGGTTCCTCGCCCCGTGCATGAGAAAAGGGACCCGGCAAAGTCGGAAGTCTTCAAGCGCACTTTCCTGGGAAAGCTTCTGGACCAGCCCATTGATGGCGACAAGCCGGTGAAGATATGGTTTGCCGACGAGAGTCGGTACGGACTTTTGCCGAATCTGCGGCGTGTTTGGACGAAAAAAGCGCTCAGACCTCACAAACTCTGGAAAAGCGAGTATAAGTGGAGTTACTGTTACGGAGCCCTCGATGTCGTCGATGGTGAGAGTGTTTTTTTACAGACACCGACGGTAAACCTGCAATGGACCGAGCAGTTCCTTCTGCAGATCAAAAAGCAGTTTCCCGGGCACGAACACATCGTCGTTTGGGATGGGGCTGGTTTTCATCCGCAGTGCAGCTCCCACGAACGGGTTCCGGAGGGGATCTATCCGGTGGCTTTGCCACCTTACAGCCCCGAACTCAATCCGATCGAGAAACTCTGGGACCTAATCCAGGACCATACCTCCAATAGACTCTGGCCCACGATCGAAAGACTCGACCAAGTGGTCGCAATGCACCTGAATGATTGGATCGCCGATCCCATCCAAGTCATACGCCTTGTCGGAAACGGCTGGATACGGGCTTCAGCAAACGGTTCTGCCGCAATATTAAATATCAAACCTTTTTAGATTAGGTAT